>CAKZOX010000130.1 GCA_937138295.1 uncultured Campylobacteraceae bacterium | reverse complement strand
GCAGAAATTTGAGGAACACCAACACCTGCTACAATTCTAGTTGTACAAATAGAACCAGGTCCAATTCCAACTTTAACTGCATCTGCACCAGCTTTAATTAAATCAGCTGTTGCTTCTGCAGTTGCTACATTACCAGCAATGATTTGAACAT
Organism: uncultured Campylobacteraceae bacterium; assembly: GCA_937138295.1. GTDB lineage: Bacteria > Campylobacterota > Campylobacteria > Campylobacterales > Arcobacteraceae > JALRJW01. Next base: position 10,342 of record CAKZOX010000130.1, on the reverse strand, counting down.
CTAATTCAGCTTTAATAGCTTTAACAGTATCTAAAATACCTTTAGAGTGACCATGAGCTGAGTCTAAAACTAAAACATCAACACCAACATCAACTAATGCTTTAGCTCTATCTAATTGACCTACCCCAATTGCAGCACCAACTCTTAATCTTCCAAATTCGTCTTTATTTGCATTTGGATATTCTCTTTTTTTATTGATATCTTTAATAGTAATAAGACCAATTAATTTGTTTTGGTCATTTACAATAGGTAATTTTTCAATTTTATTTGAGTGCATAATATCAGCAGCTTCTTCTAAAGTTGTACCTTCTTTTGCAGTAACTAAAGGCATTTTTGTCATCTTTTCTTCAACATTAAAAGAGAAGTCTTTTGTAAATCTCATATCTCTGTTTGTTAAAATACCTAATAAAATATTATTATCATCAACAACAGGAACACCAGAAATTTTATATGAAGCCATAATATCTTCAGCATCTTGTAAAGTTTGACCAGGTTTAACTATTACTGGATCAATAATCATACCAGATTCTGATTTTTTTACTTTTTTACATTGTAATGCTTGAGATTCAACATCCATGTTTTTGTGAACTATTCCAATTCCACCAAGTCTAGCCATAGCAATAGCAGCTCTATATTCAGTAACTGTATCCATTGCAGCACTTACAAAAGGAATATTAATTTCAATATTTTTTGTTAATTTTGATTTTAATTCAACTTCTTTTGGTAAAACTTCTGATTTTGCTGGTACTAAAAGTACATCTTCAAATGTCAATGCTTGTTTTCTTATTCTCATTTTTATATCCTATGTTGTGTGTTCTAATTGTTGTAATTTACTGCTTTTTCTAACGATAAAGCACCATCAAATAAAGTTTGTTCTTCATATGCATTTGCAATTAATTGTAATCCAATTGGCATACCCTCTTCATCTTTATCAACAGGAATTGAAATAGCTGGTAAACCAGCTAAATTAACTGAAATTGTATAAATATCACTTAAGTACATTTCAAGTGATGATTTAAAGGCTCCAAATTCAGGAGCAGTTGTTGGAGCTACTGGTGATAAAATCAAATCAGCATCTTCAAATATTTTTGTATATTCATCTTTAATTAGATGTCTTACTTTTTGAGCTTTGATGTAATATGCATCATAATATCCAGAACTTAATACAAAAGAACCTAACATAATTCTTTTTTGTACTTCAGTACCAAATCCTTGAGATTTTGTTTGAATATACATATCTTTTAATCCAGCTTCGCCTTTTCTATTTCCGTATCTAACACCATCGAATCTTGAAAGATTTGCTGAAGCTTCAGCAGTTGCAACAATATAGTAAGAAGATAAAATTTTATCAGTATCAAGCATGTTTTTATGAACTATGTTATGGCCAGCTTCTTTTAAAGCATTTATAGTTTTTTCATATGCACTTTTAATAGCAGGACTAGCTTCTTCAATAAAATTATCAATTACTGCAATTGTCATTTTTTTATCACTATTCAAGTTAGGAGTAACTGCTGTATAATCAACATTTGCAGAAGTAGAATCCATAGGATCATGTCCTGAAATAATATCATATAAAATAGCAGCATCTTCAACATTTTGAGTTACTGGACCAACTTGGTCTAAAGAAGAAGAGTAAGCTGTAACACCATATCTTGAAACTCTACCGTAAGTTGGTTTCATACCAACAACACCACAATAAGCAGCAGGTTGTCTTACCGAACCTCCTGTATCAGTTCCAAGTGCAGCAATAGCAATTCCAGCAGCAACAGCAGCAGCACTACCACCACTACTTCCACCAGAAGTTTTGTTTGGGTTATGTGGATTTAAAGTTTTACCATAACAAGAAGTATCTGTTGCACTTCCCATAGCAAACTCATCCATATTGGCTCTACCAAATGGACTTAATCCAGCCTCTCTCAAGTTTTTAATTACAGTAGCATCATAAGGACTTACATATCCTTTTAAGATGTTACTACAACATGTAACTTCCCAATCTTTTACATTGATGATATCTTTAATAGCAATTGGAACACCTTCACCAGAAGTTGAAATATCGCTATTAGTTAGTTGTTCAACATATGCACCATCGCTATTTTGTTTTATTTTATCAGCTAACTCGTCTTTTAGTTTTTTAAGTTCATCAGCACTTAAATTAAGTGCCTCTTTTAGAGTAATCAAAAAGTTTCTCCTACAATCTTCAGTTGTTATAATACGCTCGATTTTATCTAAAAAATCATTAAATTTTGGTAAATTATATTTTTAATATTTAATTAAGATTGTTAGAAATAAAAAAAGGGGAAAGAATTTAATCTTTCCCCTTTTTGAAGTAAATTATAAAGAAGTACTATACAAATGAAATGAAAGCCATTTGTGTAGCATCACCTCTTCTAATTCTAGTTTTAATGATTGAAGTATATCCACCATTTCTACCTACGTATTTAGGTGCTACTTCGTTAATTAATTTTTTTGTAGCTTCTTTATCTTGTAAAGCTGCAAATACTGTTCTGTGAGTATTTAAGTCTGCTTCTCTTGAAACAGTGATTAATCTTTCGATATATCTTCTTAACTCTTTTGCTTTAGGAACAGTTGTTTCAATTTTTTCTCTTTCAATTAAAGCGATTGCTAAGTTTTTTAGTAATGCTTTTCTATGTGCAGAAGTTCTATTTAACTTTCTATATCCGTGCTTATGTCTCATATTAAACCCTCTATTATGCTTTTAGTTGCTCTAGTTTTCTTCTTAATGCTGAAGCAACATTTTCTGGAAGTGTATTTTCAACAGGATAACCTAATGACTCCATTTTCTCAGCGATCTCGTCATAAGATTTCTTTCCTAAGTTTTTGATATTCTTAACTTCAACTTCACTCATAAGTACTAACTCACCTAAGAACTTTAATCCAGCTCTATCTAAAGAGTTGAAACTTCTAGCACTTAAATTTAATTCGTCAATTCTTACAACTAATTCTTTTACTTCAGTTGGCTCTTCACCTGAATCACTTACAGTAACTTCAGATAAGTCAAATACTTTATTAAATACTGACATTTGAGAGTACATAACTGAAACAGCTTCTTTAAATGCAGTGATTGGCGAAATTTGACCATTCGTTTTTACATTAAATACAGCTTTTTCGAAGTTAGGATTATCTTCAACTAACATTTTCTCTACATCGTAAACTACTTTTTCTACAGGAGTGAAGAAAGCATCTAAAGGAATGTAATCTGGTCCTACGATATCTCTAATATCTTCAGAAGGCATATATCCAATACCTCTTTGAATAATTAAAGAGAAAGTCAAATTACAGTCACTATTAATTGTTGCTAAATGCTCATCAGGAGAAACTACATCAACTTCAGAGTTGATTAAGTCAGATCCTTTGATCTCTTTTGGACCGTCAAAAGAGTATTCAACTACTACTTGTTCTTCATCACCATTAATTTTAAACTTAATATTTTTAAGATTAATAATAAAAATAGCTATGTCTTCTAACATACCTCTTAAAGAGTCAAACTCGTGAGAAGCTCCCTCAATTTTTACTGCAATTGGAGCGTAACCAATTGAAGAGCTTAAAAGTAATCTTCTTAATGGGTGTGCTAAAGTAATTGCAAAACCACTCTCAAATGGATATGCAGAGATTTTAGCTTCATTTTCATTTATAGCTTCGATCTCAACTTCTGTTGGTAAAAACGGTGTATCTGCAAATTTTTTCATTAGCTACCTTTAATTTATTATTTAGAATATAACTCTACGATTAATCTCTCTTCAACAGGAATAACAACTTCTTCTCTAGTTGGGATTCTTGTGAAAATTCCAAATACTTTATCTTTATCTACATCAACCCATTCTACCATTCCAGTTTGATTAGTTAACTCTAATGATCTAACGATTTGTGGATTAGATTTTGATTTTTCTCTAATTTCAATTTTTTGTCCAGGTTTTACAACGTAAGAAGGAATATCTACTTTCTTACCATCTACTAAAACGTGTCCATGAGTTGTAAATTGTCTAGCATTTGCTCTAGTTGAAGCAAATCCCATTCTATAAACAACATTGTCTAATCTTTGTTCGATTAAAGTAATTAGGTTAGCCCCTGTATTACCTTCTCTTCTTGCTGCTTCTTTAAAGTATTTTCTGAATTGTTTTTCAGAAACACCATACATGAATTTAGCTTTTTGTTTTTCTCTTAACTGTAAACCATATTCAGAGATCTTAGCTCTTCTTTGTCCATGTTGTCCTGGAGCGAATGGTCTTTTTTCTAATGCAGATTTTCCGTTAAGTCTTCTCTCACCTTTTAATCCAAGGTCTGCATCTAATCTTCTTTCAATTTTTTCTACTGGTCCTCTATATCTTGCCATAACTACCCCTTACACTCTTCTTCTTTTAGGAGGTCTACAACCATTATGTGGTAATGGTGTAACATCTTTTAACCAAGTAACTCTGATACCTTCCATAGAACCTACAGATTTAACAGCAGTGTCTCTACCTGAACCTGGTCCTTGGATTTTAATACCAACGTTTTTGATTCCGTGTTCCATTGCTTTTTGCATTGCATCTTCAACAGCAGCTTGTGCAGCAAATGGAGTAGATTTTTTAGAACCTTTAAATCCTAAGTTTCCAGCACTTGACCAAGCGATAGCATTACCTGCATTGTCAGTTACTGTAACCATTGTATTATTAAACGTAGCTGCAATATGTACGATACCGTCAGCAATATTTTTTCTTACTATTTTTTTTCTAGTTACTTTTCTTTTTGCCATACTTTAATCCTTACGCTGCACCAACAGTTTTCTTTTTACCTTTTCTTGTTCTGGCATTAGTCTTAGTCTTTTGCCCTCTACAAGGTAAACCTCTTCTATGTCTTAAACCTCTATATGAACCTAAATCCATTAAAGATTTGATATCCATTGCAACTTTTTTTCTTAAATCACCTTCTACTTGGTAGTTTTCTTGGATTTCTTTTCTGATATTAGCTGCTTCATCTTCTGTTAATTCATGTGCTCTTTTATTTCTATCAATTCCAACAGCATCTAAGATTTTTCTAGAGTTATATAAACCGATACCATAAACATATGTTAAGGCATATTCCATTCTCTTTTTATTTGGTAAATCAACACCTGCGATTCTTGCCATGTCTTTTTATCCTTGTCTTTGTTTGTGTTTTTTGTTTTCGCAGATTACTCTAACGATACCTCTTCTTTTGATAACTTTACATTTATCACACATTTTCTTTACTGAAGCTCTTACTTTCATAAGTTTTGTCCTCTTTTGTGTTGTTATTCCCAATATTTACAACAGGGAAGAACTGCTAGAAAAAAGCAAACTAGTTTGCTTTTTTAAAAGTTCGCCCCGATTTCACCATGATTGTTGGTAACTATCGGTGGAGCAAAGCTAGTTTCATAAGCAATTAGATTACTCATGAAAGCTTTTTTCCGTTCCTTCCCAACCCTTTATAAAACACAAAATTTTTATAAAACATTCTCTAATGGTTGTAAAAATGGATTTGGATTATATTTAATCTTTACTTAAAGATAGTTGAATTATTATATGCATACATTATAAAAAGGACTTACATTGAAAATCTATGAAAATAATTTGATTAATATACAAATTGAAACTTCTGAAATACCATGGTTAAAAATTTTCACAAATGAAAATATTAAAGAGTTATCAGATTGTTCTAAAGAAATAAAAAATGAAATATTTGAAAAACTTGATATCATTGAAAAAGAAATGTTATCTTTCTATAAACCTGAAAAAATCAACATAGCTTCATTTGGAAATTATGTACCTCATGTTCATTTTCATATTATGGCTAGATTTAAAGAAGATTCATATTTCCCTGAACCTATGTGGGGTAAAAAACAAAGAGAAGCTAATTTAAAACTTCCATGTTTTGATGAGTTTTATGATCTTATTGTAGAAAGATTAAAAGAGAAATAATAAATTCTATTTTAAAATACTGTATTAACCATCAGCGTTAATTTTAGCAATTAATTCTTCTAAAACAGTTTGGGCTTCTTCATGACTTGGTTGACATCCACCAGCTGCTTGATGCCCTCCTCCACCATATTTAAGCATTAATTCACCAATATTAGTTTTTGAAGTTTTATTTATTATAGATTTACCCGTACTATAAACTACATTTTGTTTATCTTTTCCCCATACAGCATGAATTGAGATATTTGTATCTGGATATAAAGCATAAACTAAAAATCTATTACCAGGATATATAATATTTTCATCTCTATAATCTATTAGAGCTAAATTTCCATGAATTGTTGTACATCTTACTAGTTGTTCTTTAAACTCTTTTTCATAATTGAAATACAGTTCAACTCTTTCTTTTACATCTCTTAATTCTAAAATTTCTTCTATAGAGTGATCTTTACAGTAATCTATTAAGTCCATCATTAATTGATAGTTTGAAACTGTAAACTCTCTAAATCTTCCTAGACCTGTTCTTGAGTCCATTAAGAAACTTAGTAATTCCCATCCTGTTGGATTTAATATATCTTCTTTGGTAAATGCCGCACTATCAGCTTTATTAGCTGCAAACATCATGTCTTCAAAATTTTCAGGGAATTTTTCTATTCCACCGTAATATTGATATACAACTTCAGCAGCACTTGGTGCATCAGGATCAATTATATGATTATCTTTTTTTTCATTTCTAATAGTTTCACTGAAATGATGATCAAAAGCTAAGTGTACCCCTTCTACGTACGGTAAGTTTGTAGTAATATCTTTATCTGTAATAGTTACTTTTCCATCTTGCATATCCTTAGGATGTACAAATAATATTTCATCTATGATTCCTAAATATTTTAGTAGTGTTCCACATACTAATCCATCCATATCACTTCTTGTAACTAATCTAAACTTTTGATCCATTTTGATGTCCTCTAATTATGGTTATAATAAAAATTATAGTAGATTATTGATAAGAGATAATTGAAATTGTATATTCAAAGATGAGTTTTCCTCACCTTTGAATAAAAAAGTTATACTTTTTGGTTATTTATTAATGTAGTTGGCGATAATATCACCCATTTCAGCAGTAGTCACAACTTCTTTAGCATCATATGCTGCTAAGTCTTTTGTTCTATATCCATCTTTAAGTACATTTTTAATTGCATCATTTATTAAATCTGCTGCTTTTTCTTCTCCTAAAGAGTATCTAAGCATCATAGCTGCACTTTCTATTGTAGCAATTGGATTTGCAATTCCTTGTCCTGCTATATCAGGTGCTGATCCATGAATTGGTTCATATATTGCTGTTTTATCTCCCGTTGAAGCACTTGGTAATAATCCAATAGAACCAACTACCATTGAAGCTGTATCTGATAAAATATCTCCAAAAATATTTCCTGTTACTATTACATCAAATTGTTTTGGGTTTCTTACTAGTTGCATTGCTGCATTATCTACATACATATGAGATAATTCAACTTCAGGATAATCTTTAGCTACTTCTTCCATTGTATCTCTCCAAAGTTGAGAAACTTCAAGAACGTTTGCTTTATCAACTGAACATACTCTTTTATCTCTTTTCATAGCAAATTCAAAAGCTTGTTTACCAATTCTAATAATTTCATCTTTTGTATAAACCATTGTATTAAATGCTCTTTGACCATCATTTTCTCTTGGTTGTCCAAAATAAATTCCACCAATTAATTCTCTAACAACCATAATGTCACAACCTTTAATAACTTCTGGTTTTAAAGTTGATGCATTTAATAATTCATCATAAACAATTGCAGGTCTTAAGTTAGCATAAACACCCATAGCTTCTCTAAATTTTAAAAGTCCAGTTTCAGGTCTTAATTCTCTTGGTAAAGTATCCCATTTTTCTCCACCAATTGAACCAAATAAACATGCATCTGAGTTTAAAACTCCAGTTACAGTTTCATCAGGTAATGGAACACCAGTTTCATCAATAGCAATACCACCCATTAAGTACTCTTTATAATCTAATGTAAAATCACAAGCTCCTGCAACTGTATCTAAAACTTTGATAGCTTCATCTACAATTTCTGGACCAATTCCATCACCTTTGATTACTGAAATATTATATCTTTTCATTAATTATTTTCCTTCTTTTTCTTTTGCAACTTCAAGGTTAGCAAAGTTAATTAATCCACCAGCTGCAATTAATTCTTGCATAAACTCAGGAATTGGAATAAATTTATAAGTTTTATTTGTAGTATTATTTTTAATTTCACCATTATCAACATCAATAGTAATATTTTCACCCTCTTTAATTTCTAAAGACTCAGGTAATTCAAAAATTGGTAATCCCATATTAAATGCGTTTCTATAAAAAATTCTAGCAAAAGAAGGAGCAACAACAGCTGCAACACCAGCAGCTTTTAGTGCGATTGGTGCATGTTCTCTACTTGAACCACAACCAAAATTTTCCCCAGCAACAATAATGTCACCTCTTTGTAATTTATTTGGGAATTCAGGGTCTGCATCTTCCATAACATATTTTGCTAAATGTTCAGGGTCTGAACTATTTAAGTATCTTGCTGCAATAATAACATCAGTATCAATATTTGCACCAAAATTCCATACTTTTCCAGTAATTTTTTTATCCATATACTTTTCCTTAACTCTTATAAGTGTTTGTTTTTCAAAACAATTTTATTTATTAATAAGGGCGTATTGTATCTAAAAATATAGTAATCTTTAATTAAAGAAAAAAAATTAATGGAAGTTTTAACTCTTTTGGATATAATATCAACAACTTATTAAAGGGGTTTTGTCTTAATATGAGCACTAAAGATTTAAATAAAGTTATTGAACAACTTATAAAAGAGAATAAAGATTCTGTTTTAACATACGAAAAAATTATTAAAGTCTTTCCTAAAGCTCCTTCTGTAGCACATATCAAAAAACTTATTGCATTAGTACAACTTTACAACGTAACTGTAATTACTTCGCAAGAACAAGCAAAAAGATTAAATGCAGAAGAAGCTAAAAGAAAAAGAGAAGCTAGAGAAAAGATGATTGAAAACGAAGATGACGTTTTCGATTTATTAAAAAGTAAAGAATTACTTGAGTGGTCTAGATCTGATTCTCCTGTAAGAATGTACTTAAGAGAAATGGGACAAATTCCATTACTTACAAAAGAAGAAGAAATTGAAATTTCTAAAAGAATTGAAATTGGTGAAGATATTATTCTTGATGCAATTTGTTATGTACCTTACTTAATTGATTTCATTTTAGATTACAAAGAACCATTAGTTAATAGAGAAAGAAAAGTAAAAGAACTATTCAAAAACTTTGACGATGAAGATAGCGATAATGCTGATTCAAATGATGATGATGATTCTGAAACTGATTTAGATGATGAAAATGAAACAGCAGCTGAAAAAGAAGATAAAAAGAAAAATAAAAAGCTTGATAAAAGAGCACAAGCTATTGTTGATGGATTCAAAGCCTTAGACAAAGCAAAAAAAGAATGGGTTAAATACCTTGCAAAAGAAACAGCTGCATCTGATGAAGAGTTAGATCAAATCAAATACAACTTAAATACTGCATTTAAAAAGAAGATATTAAAAGAAGCATTATTAGATTTAGGTCCTACATCTAAATTAATCACTGAGATTGTAAAAGCTATGGAAACTGCTTTAAAATCAGACAGTGGATTTGAACAAGAATTAAAAAGATTAGAATATAAATTACCATTATTTAATGATACATTAAAAGCTAATCACCAAAAAATCTTAGATAACATCGTAAATTTATCTAAAGTTCAAATTACATCAATGGTTCCTGAAGCTACAATGGTTTCTACTTATATGGAAATTAAAAAATTATTCCAAACTAAAGAAGCTTCAAAAGGTGGATTTGATTTAGAGCCTGAAGAATTAATTGATGTATTAGAACAAATTAAAAGAGGTAAGAAAATTACTGATTTAGCTAAAACAAGAATGGCTAAATCAAACCTTAGACTTGTTGTATCTATTGCTAAAAGATATACAAATAGAGGTTTACCTTTCTTAGATTTAATTCAAGAAGGTAATATTGGTCTTATGAAAGCAGTTGATAAGTTTGAGTATAAAAAAGGTTATAAATTCTCTACTTATGCGACTTGGTGGATTAGACAAGCTATTTCAAGAGCGATTGCAGATCAAGCAAGAACAATTAGAATTCCAATTCACATGATTGAAACTATTAATAGAATTAATAAAATCATTAGAAAGGGAATTCAAGAAAATGGTAAAGAGCCAGATGTAGAGGAAATCTCAAAAGAAGTAGGTCTTGCTGTTGATAAAGTAAAACAAGTAATTAAAATTACTAAAGAACCTGTATCTCTTGAAGCACCAATTGGTTCTGATGAA
>CAKZOX010000129.1 GCA_937138295.1 uncultured Campylobacteraceae bacterium | reverse complement strand
GAATCTCATCTATTCCATCTACTAATTTTGATACATCTAATATTGAACAAAAACTTCCAAATCTTTTTCCAAAATCTTTTGCAATTTTATATCCTGCTGTTACACAGTTTTTTCCTCCAAGAGAACAAAAATAAGCTTGTACATATATATTGTCTTCTATTTTATCAATTGAATTTGAACCATATAAACTAGTATATACATATGCTTTTTGTTTTTCTTCTTGATATTTAGATATATCATTTTCAATTTTATTTTTCCAAAAATGTGTTTTACCACTTCCCCATTTACCTTATAGCATTATTACTTTGCCATTTGAAAGGTCACTTTTTAAATAACCATGATCTTTAGTTAAATAGTTTTCTAATTTATTTATATAAGACATAAATTAGTATCCAATTAATTTACAATTTGATTCATTGTATTTCTTTGCTGAAATAGATTTTCCAGTTTCATCTTTAAAAAGATATAGTGATTGAGTATAAAGATCTTCATATAATCTTCCAATAACAAAGTCTGAACTTGGTCCCCATAATTTAAATGATAATCCTATTGGAACATTAGTACTAATGTCTTCCTTTTTTATTTTCTTTGATTGTAAAGCATCAAGAAATGTTTTTCCTTCTTTATAGCCTACTGAAAAAAGTCTATTTGCTTCTTCTTTATCTCCTTTTCCTGAAGCATAGTTTGAACATTCAAAAGAACTCCACATAATTCTTGCTTTTAATGCTAATTGTTTAGATTCATTGGCATTCAATAATACTATACTAATAAATGATAAAAACATCATTTTAAACATCTTCTAATTTTTCCTTTCTTTCTTCCCAATCAGGCATATATAAAGTAAGATATTTATAAAATTCTTTACTATGATTAGGATAAATTAAATGTACTAACTCATGGAATATTACATACTCAATACAAATTTTAGTTTTTTTTATTAATTCAAGATTTAAGTTAATAAAACCTTTTTGAGTATTGCAGCTACCCCATCTAGTTTTCATTTGTCTTATTCTAACATCATTAATATTTTTTTTTGTTATGTCATTCCATTTTAATTCAAAATTTCTTATTTTTATATATTTTATAGAAGAAAATAAAGAGAATATTATGTGTTTTTATTTGTATTTTTACTTTTTGAAGATTTTTAGGCATAAAAAAAGGACACCTTTTCAGTGTCCTCATGGCATACGCCGAGCCCGTCATAAAATGACCGCCCACATTCCTTAATTGAATTACTGTATTATAGTATAAATATACTATAAAATCAAGTAATCACATTTTTAATAAATTGTGAATTTTTTTCTCTAATAAGTTTTTCAAAGTTTTTGAAATTAATTTTCTTTCAACTTTTACTATTCTTGTTTTATCAATAAATCTGAGTTGATCTAGTTTTACTGTACTTTTTTTCATTAGATGCAAACCAAAATCTTTTACATCTAATATAATATTTAATTTATCAAACTTTTCATCATCTGGTTTGTATTCTGTTAAAGGTACAACTGCAACTGTATCATTAAATTTATTACTCACCATAAATCCCATATGATAATAAGAAAACTCATGAAGAAGATTTAACCCATGAGGACAATCCTGTAATGAAAAACATTCTTCTTTTAATTGTCTCTCCATCTTTTTTAAGAAAATATGTTTTGTTTCTCCAAAATTAATCCAAACTAATGAGCTAGTTTCAATATCATTATATTTAATTCTTTTATTAAAATTTATTTTATCTTGCATTTATATTTGTTGCTCAGCCTTCTCTTTAATAGCTTTCTTAACCGCTTTTAATTGCAGCTCTAATTTATCTTTTATACTTTCTAAATCTGGTTCTCTACTTACAAAACATTCAAAAGGGAAACCTAATTTATTTTCATATTCAACTACTTCATCAAACTTTGGATATCTTGAACCTGTTCGCCATCTAGTAATTGATACACGACTAACTCCAAGAAGTTCTGATAATTCTGCATCACTTTTATTAATCAAAGCAAAACCTTTAAGAAAATTTTGCCTTGATTGTACCAAATAGGTACTTATAAACATTTTACCTACCTCCTAAATTGTTCATAACAAAATAATTAATTACACTTCCAAATAAAGTTTCTATTGCTCTTTTTAATGCCCTTGTTTCTGCTCTTGCATTCATATTGTGTAATGTAAATTTTACTCTATCACTAAACTCTACTTTTGAACAAATACCCATTCCATCTGCTTTTCTTTCAATATTTCCATTTGTAACTGTTAATACTCCAATTACTTCTGAATATCCAATATTATGATCTATTGATCTTTCTTTTATTTCCCAAATATATGAAATTGGTAAACTTGATAGAATCTTCATTAAACCATCTCTTTTAGCTTCCCAAGTTCCATTAATCTGTACAAAATCATTTTTATTTAAAACATTAACTGCTTTTATTTTTGTTTGTTTAATCAAATTTAAATCATTAGCTGCAGCACTTAAAAGAATTTCACCTGTGCTAGAATCAACTTCTAGCACTTCATTATCAGTTTTAATCAATGAAAAACAACTAACCAAACAGTTGGTTCCTCTAAACTTGTATATTTAACTCTGTGTTTTTCATGGGCTTTTATATTTATGAAATCCCCATTATTTAGTTTTAATTCAACTATTTCATTGTTTTTTTGAATTTCTAAAATAGCTTCACCTTTTAAAACAATTACAAATTCATTTTCATCTTGGTCGTACCAAAAATCTTTTGGGCTTGTTTGTCCATTTGATACAATTTTCTCTATTCTTATATTTTCTGTTTTTAAAAGATCAAAGAATTGTTCATTATTTTTATCTATTTTGATATCTTTGAAAATATTTTCTATCATTATTTAACCTTTATAATCATATAATTTAAATCTAAACTTATTTGCTTGTGTTTATTTTAGTAAAAATACTATATAAATTTACACAAGATGATACTATTTTATACATTAGTTTTCTAAAAGCCCTATTTATAGTATTTATAAAAGGCTAATTTATCCCTGATTTTATATAATTATGAAACATTTGTTACATATAATATACCAAATTTGTTAAATTTGATTAAAACACTTGACAATGATTTTAAAAAATAATACAATTTCATCATATTAAAATACTAAAGATTAAAAATAAAGGAAAATTATGCAAAAAGATACTATTGCAGTACACGGAGGATACAACAACAAAGAAGGTTGGGGAACAATGTCAGTTCCGTTAGCTCAAACTACTGCTTACGCTTTTAGAGATGCTGAACATGCAGCTAACTTATTCGCACTTAAAGAATTAGGTCCAATTTATACAAGATTAAACAATCCCACAACTGATGTTTTAGAGCAAAGATTAGCTCAAATTGAAGGTGGAGCTGGAGCAATTTGTGTTTCATCTGGACAAAGTGCAATTTTCTATGCTATTGCAAATGTTGCTGAAGCTGGAGACAATATTCTTATTTCAGACAAACTATATGGTGGTGCTGTTACTTTATTAACTCACACAATTAAAAGATTTGGAATTACAGCTAAAGTATTTAAAAGTGCTGATGCTTCAAATTTAGAAGAGCAAATTGATGATAAAACAAAAGCTATTTTCTTTGAAGCTTTATCAAATCCTCAAATTGCAATTGCAGATGTTGAAAAGATTGTTGAAATTGGAAAAAGAAATGGTGTTTTAACTATTTGTGATAACACTGTTGCAAGTCCAGCTTTATTTAATCCTATTAAATGGGGTGTTGATGTAGTTGTTCACTCTACATCTAAATTTATCAATGGTCAAGGTACAGCTGTTGGTGGTGCTATTATTGAAAGAGATGGTTTAGCTGAATTCTTTAAAGAAAATTCTCAAAGATATTCTCACTTTACAAGCCCTGATGAGTCATACCATGGTTTAGTTTATACAGATGTTCCTCTTCCAAACTTCACTTTAAGAGTTAGGTTAGCATTACTTAGAGATATTGGAGCTGCACAATCTCCATATAATTCATGGTTATTATTACAAACTATTGAAACTTTAGGTATTAGAATGGAGAAACACTCTAAAAACTCTTTAGAAGTAGCTAAATTCTTAGAAGCACATCCAAAAGTAAAAGCTGTAAATTACCCAGGATTAGAATCAAGTCCATATTATGACAAAGCACAAAAATATTTTGAAGGTGGGAAGTCTTCTGGATTAATTTCTTTTGAAGCTGAATCTTATGAAGAAGCTAAAAGAATTATTGACAGTGTTAAATTATTTAGTGTAGTTGTAAATATTGGTGATTCAAAATCATTAATCGTACAACCAGCATCAACGACTCACTCTCAGTTATCACAAGAAGAATTGACAAAAGCTGGTGTTAATCCAACGACAGTTAGATTATCAATTGGTTTAGAAAACCCTGCTGATTTAATTGAAGATTTAACTCAAGCATTAAACTAAAAAAGAGAAAAAAATGCCATTAATATCAACAAAAGGAGTATATGGTTTAACAGCCATGTACGAACTTAGTAAACATAAAGAGAATACTCCTTTACAAATCAAAGAGATTTCAGCTAGTGCGGATATTCCACAAAACTACTTAGAGCAACTTCTAAGTAAACTTAGAAGAGCTGGACTTGTAAAGAGTATCAGAGGAGCTAGAGGTGGTTATATATTAGCTAATCCAGCAAGTGAAATAAAGGTTGTTGATATATTAACTGTATTAGAAGATGATATAAAAGTGATTGATTCTAAGGCCAGAAATCCAGTTTTAAATATCTTCTTCGATGAAGCAAAGAAAAATACAAAAGAACTATTTGATATTACATTAGAAGAATTAGATGAGTATCAAGATAAATATAATGAATTTTTACATTACAGCATATAAGGATAAAAAATGAAATACGCAGAAAACTTAACACAATTAATTGGTAATACTCCATTAGTAAAATTACAAAAATTTAGTGCAGATTCAGGGGCTTTAGTTCTTGGAAAATGTGAATTTATGAACCCTACTCACTCTGTTAAAGACAGAATTGGAACAAACATGATTCAAAAGGGACTTGAAGATGGTTTAATTAATGAAAACACAACTGTAATTGAACCAACAAGTGGAAATACAGGTATTGCTTTAGCTTCTGTATGTGCTGCTTTAAATATTAAATTAATTCTTACTATGCCTTCATCAATGAGTATAGAAAGAAGAAGATTATTAAAAGCTTTAGGTGCTCAATTAGTATTAACAGAACCAGAAAAAGGTATGAAAGGTGCTATTGCTAAAGCAATTGAATTATCTGAAAGTATTGAAGATACATTTATTCCACAACAATTCCAAAA
>CAKZOX010000128.1 GCA_937138295.1 uncultured Campylobacteraceae bacterium | reverse complement strand
ACAACAGCATGTTGTGTTACATCTTTATTTGAAATATTCGTACCGTCTTTATTACCCTTTACCAACTCAACAGCAGTTAAAAATAGTAACGCTCCAGCACCTATTCTAAAAGCATCTAAAGTAATACCAAAAATAGAAAAAATATGTTTTCCAAAAAATAGTAATATCAAACTAGCAACTATTACTGAAATAGTAACTTTTACAGCTAAGGCTTTTTTTTCACTTGCTGTAACGTCATTTGTTACAGTTAGAAAAACTGATAAAACAAAAAATGGTGTCATGATGAAAAACATTTTTAAAAATGTTGAAATAAAAACTTCCATAGTATTCCTAGTTTAAGGTATTTAAAGTGATTAAATTGTATCAGTTAAAATATGAAATCAATATTAATAGTTTGTAAAAGTAAATGTAAATTAGATAGAATACAAACCTAATAAAAATAAGGATTATATTTTATGAATGAAGAAAAAATTTTAAAAGATATTTCAAAAATTTACGAATATTTAGAAAATGATAAAAATGAAATAAACAAATTAATTACAAGTTTAGAAAACAAAGATTTTGATAATTTAGGAATTATTAAAGATTTTGCAAAAGAGTTAGAATTAGAATTAAATGACAATTTATATTTAGCTTTAATCACTAGACTAGTAAATTTAAGAGATGATAGCTTAGTTCAGGTTCTTAAAAAACTTGAAAAAAATGAAGAAGAAATAATTGATCTTCAAGAAAAAGCTTATCAATTTGTAAGGGTTTTCCATGAAAACAAGCACAAAAAACTTATTGAATTTATTAAAGAAAACAATTTATTAACTCCATTTTATCAAGCTGTATTTGAAGG
Organism: uncultured Campylobacteraceae bacterium; assembly: GCA_937138295.1. Lineage (GTDB taxonomy): Bacteria > Campylobacterota > Campylobacteria > Campylobacterales > Arcobacteraceae > JALRJW01. The sequence goes on along the minus strand of CAKZOX010000128.1, from coordinate 7,508 downwards.
TGTTTATAATGTAGGTCTACAAATGTCAAAATGGCAAACATCATGGACTTCTCATATAATAAATGGATTAAATAAAGAACTTCTATCAAAATTTGATGGAAATGAAGAAAAGGTAATGAAATATCTTGAAGATGAAAATTTACTTGATTTAGGACACGGTGGAGAAATTGCTGATAGATGTTATTCTGCTTTAGTAAAAGAAGGAGACAAATATAAATCAAAAGCTTATATTCAAGCCTTCAAAAAAGAGACAACTGCAGTTGTAGATGCCCTTGAAGAATTTGCTGATAATTTGATTGAATTAGAAGATGAAGTATATAATCAAAAATGGGAATATGTACTTTATATTCAATCTCTTATTAAAGCATTTAGTGAAGATAAAGTAAATGAACTAGTTTCAAAATGGGCTGATGTAGATAGAACTTGGATGAAAATGACAACACCAATTCAAATTGGTCATCCACTTGAATACTATGAAGATCACTTTAGAAAAGCTGTTGCTTTAGAATGGGATATTAGACTTACAAATCCAAAATTTGCTAAAAATGAAAAAAGAGTAAATAAAATCAAATCATCATTTGAAAAAATTTATTCAGATATTGAAAGCAATGAAGAATTTGATGCTATATATAACTTTTCATACAAGTCATTAGACAAAGTACAATTATATTTAGGAAGACCAGCTTTATATTTTGGAGCAGAATTCCAAGGATTATTTTCAGCACAAGTTGTTCCAAATGATGAAATAGTATCTAAAGAAGAAGGTAAAAAGATATTTGCTTTTAGTGATGAAATTCTTCAAATCAGTAGAGCAAAACCATTTTTAAAACTATCAAGAGAAATTTTTGGACAAGATTTACTTACAAAAGATAGAACTTTTTTATTTAATGAAACAGCAAACTGGCATCAAGTTTACGATATTAGTACAATTGGACATGAATTTGGTCATATTTTATGGTGTGATGATGAAACAGAAGCTGTTATGAATAAATCAGGAAATTTCAAAAATATTGAAGAGTTTAAAGCAACTACAGGTGGTTTAATATCATACTTTTTAGATGAGACAGGTGAAGAAACACATTTAAAAGAGCAAGTTATTACAGATTTAGTTAAAAGAAGTGTAGGACTTATAGCTTGGATGGAAGTTGATGAAGTTCAACCTTATTATTGTGAAGGGTTAATTCACTTAAATGCATTATTTGAAACTAAAACTTTAGTTTGGGAAAATAATAAACTAGATATTTCAATAAATGATGAGCAATATGAGCTTTTAAAAGCTTGGTATATTAAACATTATACTAAACTTGCTAGTCATTATTTAAATAAAAAAGATGCAACAATTTATTTAAATGATTATGCAACAAAAAAAGAAAAATATTTCATGCCAAATGATGAAAATATTAAATCTTTTGTAAAATACTATTTTAAAAGATACCAAGAAATTGGTCAAGAATTAGATACAGAAGATAAAAAATCAAACTATATAAAGAATTAATTAAAGGATAAATATTATGGATTTTTCAATTACTCAAGGACAAGTAGGAGTTAGACCTCCAGTTACAAAACCAGACCCAAGATTTTTAACAGCAATAGGTGAAGAAGGAATGAGAAAACTTGTTTCTGATCACTATGATTTATTAGCACAAAGTGATATTAAAGATTTATTTCCACCAACAGAAAAAGGACTTGCATTAGCTAAACAACACTCAGCAGACTTTTTTATTCAAATTTGTGGAGGACCTACTTACTTTAATCAAAATAGAGGTGCACCTATGATGGCAGCACGTCATCAGCCATTTAAAATCAATCAAAAAGCTAGAAGAATATGGCTTGAATCTTACATTATGATTTTAAAAGATTTAGATGTAGAGGAAGAGTTAAAACAGTCGTTTTGGAATTATTTAGATATTTTTAGTATTTGGATGATGAATACAGTTGAAGAATAGAGTTTCAAAAAGAAGAGTTTTACTCTTCTTCTTGAATATAAATTCCCTTACCTTTTTCAGATACGATTTTAAAGTGTGGTAATTTACCTTTTAATCTGTGAATTAATTGTCTTCTAGATAAATCAGAATTCTTACTGTTTTTCCAGAAAGTATCGTTTATTAAATCATATTCTAATACTCTATTTTGTCTATTTAAAAGAAGAGACAATAAAATTGATTCATTTTTTGTTAAGATAATCTCTTCGTCATTATTATCAAATATAATATTTTTTGCAAAATCATATTTATAGTGTTCATTAACTTGAACTAATTTTTTCTTATCTAAAATACCATATTTCTCAATAGCTATTTTAATTAAAGTGTCAATTTCATCTATTCTAATTGGCTTAATTAAGTAACCAATCATTTTAACGATAGCAGCAGCTCTTTTAATTTTTTCTTCATCATTAAATGCACTAGTAAAAATTACAGGTACATTATAAATTCCTTGTAAAACTCTACATGCTTCGATACCATCTACTTTACCTTGGATTTTTATATCTGAAATAACTACATCAACAGTGTTATTTAAAGCTATATCATATGCTTCTTTTGCTGTAGCAGCTATTCCAACAATAGAGTAACCCAAGTTCTCTAATATTGTTGAAAAGTTTCTTGAAATTAATTCTTCGTCTTCAATTAAAAGTATTTTAATATTATCCAATGTGGTTTCCTTAAACGATTTATAACTTATTTTATCACAGCAATGTTTAAATTTTTATTAGTCTGTTATTTATTGCTGTTAGTTGTTATTCCTGGATTGTTTTGAGTACCTACATACTCTTTTTTACTTTCTTCATATGCTGTATTGTATAAATATGAGAAGAAACCACCTACAATTAGAATCATTATAATTACAGCTCTCACTGTATTTTTTTTACCTTGAGATTCATTACCATTATAATCTTCTATTTTTTGCATAGTTGGTTCTTGGTCAAAATTATTTTCATTATTCATTGGAACTTCCTTTTTTTATAAGTATAACTAATACAAACTTATAAAAAATATTATAAGTTTACATTATATTAATGATACCATTAATTGGTTAACAGTAATTGCGATTTCTTTAATATCTTTATTTTCTTTGCTCATAAATGTATCTAAATAATCTCTAACTTTATGGAATTTTTCCTTCTCATTAGCCACATAATTGGTAAATGCAACCTTTGGCTCTTCATTTACTCTTTGGAAATATAATATTTTTTTAGTGTAGTAAATAACAATAAAGTCAATAAACTGTAGCACTTGATTTCTAAGAGTTAAATCACTTTTTGAAGTAATTTCTATTTTGTTTAATGAAGTTAAAATATCTAAAATATTAAATTCATGTATTAAAGCATAGAATATAATTAAAACATCACTAAATGTATGATGAGTTTCCTCTTTTACTACAATAGCAGGAACTGCAAATCTTAAGTAATCTATACCTGCAAAGAACTCATTAAATTCATTATCATCTTTTAAAATCTCTTTAACATTGTCTTTATGAATTTCAGATAAAAGACTAAATAATTCTTCTTTATGCTCTAAAATGTGTGTTGCATCAACTTGACCTTTATTTAAATATTTAATCATCCATTTAGTTGTGTTATAAAGAGTATATTCTAGTTTATTTATAAAATGATACTGTTCTTCTATATCCATTTTGTAATCTTGAAGTCTTAATTTTTCTCTGATTTCTTTTGTACCAAATAATTGTTTTGCAATTAGATAAGATTTAATTTTAAGTAAAAACTTATCTGTTCCAATTTTTTCAAAATCAGAAATAAATGTACTACCTTGATAGTTTATTACAATATCTGCAACCATAGTTGCTATTATTTCTCTTTTAAGTGGATGATGTAAAATTTCATTTTCATAAACACCAACAAATGATTTAGGGAAATATCTAAATAAATATTGTAAGAAAAATGGCTCATCAATCATTTTAGATTCTAATAAAACCTTTTTAACTAAAATTTTACTGTATGAAATCAATGATGATAAAACTGGTCTTACAATAGCACCATTAATATCTGTAATATCATCTAAACTTTCATTTTTAGGGATATAGAAATCTCTTCTGTTAAATGACTCAATATTTCTTTCTAAAATCTCAATAGTTTTTCTAAAGTTAACTAATTGTTTTTTTGATAAATTTTCATCAAAAGATATAACTAAAGCTTGGTCATAATTACTTTGTAAAACTTTTTGAACAACTTGCTCACTTAAAGATTGTAAAATTTCACTTGCTTGTTCAAATGTTATAACACCTTTTTCAACTAGCATGTATAATAAAATTTTTAAGTTTACTTCATGGTCAGATGTATTTACACCAGCTGCATTATCAATTGCATCTTGATTAATTCTTCCACCATTTAGAGCAAATTCAATTCTTGCTTTTTGTGTTAAACCTAAATTTCCACCTTCACAAACTATTCTAGCTCTTAAATCACTAGCATCAACCCTAACTGCTTCATTTTGCTTATCACCTAAATCTAAGTTGTTTTCATCAGTTGCTTTAACATAAGTTCCAACTCCACCGTTAAATAATAAGTCAACATCTAAAGTAAGAAGCATTTTACATAGTTCTTCACCTGAAACTATCTTTCTATTTGTTCCAAGTAATTTTTTGATTTCTGGAGTTAATGTTATCTCTTTATCACTTCTTAAAAAGATACCCCCACCTTTTGAAATTAACTCGGTATTATAATTTTTCCAACCACCATTTGATGATTCAAATAATCTTTTTCTTTCATTATATGAAACTTCTAAATCAGGATTAGGATCAACAAAAATATCTTTGTGTGAAATAGCCCCAACTAATTTGAATTTTGATGATTCAATCATACCATTACCAAATACATCTCCACTCATAGAACCAATTCCAACTACACTAACTTCTTGTGTATAAAAATCATGATTATCTTCAATAAAGAATCTTTTTGAAGACATTAAAGAACCTCTAGCTGTTATTCCTAAATCTTTATGACCATAACCATTACTTCCACCACTAGCAAAGGCGTCTTTTAACCAATATCCTCTACTTATTGCAATTTCATTAGCAATATCACTCATAGAAGCAGTACCTTTATCAGCAGCAACTACAAAATATGGGTCTTCACCATCGTAAGCAACTATATTTTCATCTCTTACTACTTTGTTTTCTACTAAATTATCTACTAAATCTAAGTTTGCATTGATAAAGTTTGAATAAACTTCTTTAAAATAATCTTTAGTTACAGATGTTGCATCTTTGTTAATTACAAATCCACCCTTTGAACCATCAGGAATAATAATAGAGTTTTTACCCTCTTGAGTAATCATTAAAGATTTTACTTCTTGTCTATAATCATCATGTCTATCTGACCACCTTAATCCACCTCTAGAAACATTTGTCATTCTTAAGTGAACTCCATAAAAATCAGTATGAAATATAAAGTTTTCAATATTTGGTTGTAAACCTTTTAAATCTTTACCAAAGTTCTTAGTATCAATTTTAAAAGATATAACTTCTTTATTTAAAAAGTAATTTGTTCTTAGAAGAGATTTTAAAAATAGTAATGTGAAATTTAAAATCTTATCATCTAAAATTTGTGGTATTTTTTTAATTTCTTCTCTTATTTTTTCTTCTATTTGATTAATCTTTATTTCTCTTTTAGCTCCTTGAGATGGATCAAATTTTGCATTAAAATAATCAATAAACAATGCTGTTAAATGATGGTGATTTGTAAATGTATTTAATATTGCAGTTGAATTTACTGTTAAAACAGATTGATCTAAATACTCTATAAAAGCCCTTAATAATAGAATTCTTCTAAAATCAAAGTTTTGCTCATAAACTAAAGAAAAAGCCTTTGAATGAACTAATTCATCATTTTTAAGTGACCTTGTAATGATACTTTCAATGTTTTCTTTTGCTTTATTTATTTTTTTATCACATTCTAAATATAAATTAAATCTAGATACAAAAATAGTTTGTTTTTTATTTTGAACATTATATGTTACTTCATCTTTAATTGTAAATCCTATATCATGTAAAATAGGTGTTATTGAAGATAAATATAACTGCTCCTTTGAAAAGATTTTTATATATTTTTCACTATCTGAATCTAAAATTTTTGTTACAATATCATCTACTAAAACTTGTTTAAATAATTCATCGCTTACAGCTAAATCGTCCTGTGTTAAAAGTTGCGAGCATATCGCATTCATATCGCTTGTAGCCATTTTTTTGACTCCTTGAATGTTATTTTTAATTAATAATTAATATTACTCCTTAATACTTAATATATTCTTTAAAATATAGTATAATTCCCTCAAATATTATATTTATAGTTACAGGAAAAATTATGTCATATAGAACACTACAAGAAGAAATTGAAGTATTAGAACAAGGCCTTCCTCCACAAGAAGGAGATGGCTTTATTGGGGGAAAATTAAATCCAAATGAAGCGAGTTTAATTTTACTACCAGTTCCTTGGGAAGCAACTGTTTCTTTTGGAGAAGGGACAGCAAATGCCCCTGATAATATTAAATTATCTAGTCATCAATTAGATGTAGAAAATTATCATTATATAAAAGCTTATAAAGTTGGAATTTCTATGCTTGAAACAGATAAAGAATTATTAAATTTAAGTAACACAGCTAGAAATGAAGCTATTAAAGTAATCGAGGCCCTTGAAAATGGAAAAGAAAACCATGAAGCATTAGAATTTGTAAATGAAGCATCAAAAAAATTAAACTCTAGTGTTTATGAAAAATCTTTATCACAAATCAATAATGGGAAGTTTGTTGGATTAGTGGGAGGAGATCATTCTTGTCCATTGGGTTTAATAAAAGCATTAAATGATACTCAAAAAGAAGAGTTTGGAATTCTACATGTTGATGCTCACCACGATTTACGAAAAGCTTACGAAGGTTTTACTTATTCACATGCTTCAATTTTTTATAATGTAATGAACGAATGTGAAAATGTTTCAAATTTAGTTCAATTTGGAATTAGAGATTATAGTAGTGAAGAAGCACAAAGATTAGCTAGTTATAAAAACAAAGGTGCTTGTTTATATGATAGTGATTTTCAAGCCCAAATTTCATGTGGAAAGTCTTTAAATGATGTATTTAATCCATATATTGAAAAACTTCCTAAAAATGTATATTTATCTATTGATATTGATGGCCTTGAACCTCTAAACTGTCCTAATACTGGAACTCCAGTTCCTGGAGGACTTAGATATAGCGAATTAGAATACTTAATTTTTATGGTAGTTAAAAGTGGAAGAAACATCATAGGATTTGATTTATGTGAAGTTGGAAGTTCACAAAATGGCTGGGATGAAAATGTAGGAGCTAGAATCTTATATCAACTTTGTGGCGCTTTATTAGCTAGTCAAGGAAAAATAGAATATAAATAAAAAAAGGAAAGTCTTACGACTTTCCCCTTTTATAAATGTTTATTTAATACAAAAATTACTTAGCAAACTCAGGTTGTAAGAAAGGAATAATTTGTTTTTTTCTTGATAAACAACCATCTAACCAAACTTT
>CAKZOX010000127.1 GCA_937138295.1 uncultured Campylobacteraceae bacterium | reverse complement strand
ACACCAGCTAAAGCAGCCCATCCACCAACAGAGTGAACAATAGTTGAACCAGCAAAGTCAGAGAATCCAGCAATAATTCCACCTAACTCAGTTCCACCCCATGTCCAGTGACCTTGGATTGGATAAATTAATCCTGATAAAACAACAACAAAAATTAAGAATGGCCATAATTTAATTCTTTCAGCAACAGTTCCTGAAATAACTGACGCAGCAGTTGCAACGAACATTACTTGGAAGAAGAAATCAGCAGCTAATGGATAAGAATCTCCACCTGTCATAGTAGCAGCACCAAAACTACCCATAAATGAATTTCCATCACCATACATTATGTTATAACCTACAAAGTAGAACATAATACAAGAAATTGCAAATAACCCAATATTTTTTGTTAATACCGTAGCATTATTTTTAGTTCTTGTTAAACCAGCTTCTAACATAGCAAACCCAGCTGCCATCCACATTACTAGAACTCCTGAGAATACAAACAGGAAACCGTCTAGTATATATTTTACATCAGTAAAATTTTCCATAAGACTCCTTTTCTTATTTTAAATAAAAATATGCTGTCATTATAAAAGATAAACATACAGTTGTAAACATATTTGCTGTATAAAATATATACAATTGTAAATATCTATTATATATTCTAAAATATACAAAGTAATACTTATTGCAAATATCTATTATTAATAACCATAAAAACACTGATTTATAAGTTTATACAAACCATTTTTATAACTTTTGATTTATCAATAGTGTATATTTTACTGTTTAAATATATAGTTGATTATTTTTTATTCAGTTTATTCTGTATATATTTTCAATAAAATACTATAATAAAAGAAAAAATATACAGATATATTAGGAAAATTATATGAAAGAGTTTTTAGAAACTTATAAACAACATAGTGAAGATATAGAATATTTTTTACAAGAAAGCCTTAAAAATGCTGGATTATTCAGTATACACAAGAAAAATAACTTTCAAGAACTATTTGATTTGTTTCCATCATTAGAACTTGTATATATAGTAGACAAAGAATCTAAAGTACAAATATCAGATGATTTTTATAAAAGTAAAAATGATGATAAAGGTAAAAACAAAGATAGATCACATTTAATAAGTAAATTGCATTTTAAAGAATCAAATGTTGCTTTTTCAAAACCATATATTAGTAGTGCAACTAGAAGTAGCTGTATTACTGTATCAATTAAAGAAGGTAATGAAATCTACTTTTTAGACTTTAGATTAGAAATCTTACTGGAAAAACTTAGTTTACTTGAATTAAATAAACCTTTTCATAGCTTAACAAAAGCATTTTATATACTAGCTGGTTTTTCTATGATGATTTTATCTATTGCAACTATTTTATACTCATTGTATGACTTTGTTGCGTATTTATTTATTGAAGATACTTTATCTTTAGAGATGATTTTTAAACCTATTATTGCTTTAACTTTAAGTATTGCTATATTTGATTTAGCAAAAACAATACTTGAACAAGAAGTGTTTTTTAAATCCTATTCTAAAAACTCAAAGGTTGAAACTAAACTTTTAACTAAGTTTTTAATTACAATTATTATTGCTTTATCTATTGAAGCTTTAATTGTGGTATTTAAAATTGCGATTGATGATTATCATGCAATGATTAATGCATTTTATTTAATAGCAGGAATTGCGTTGATTTTAATATCATTAACAATTTTTATTTACTTTTCACAAAAGAAAAAATAAGGGACTATCATGGAAGATTATATAGCTTTAGACGAAATATCAAAGGAAATACTTAACTCTGCAAAACTACTTCAAGCAGTTGATGTAAATGCTTTAATTTTAGGAGAACCGGGAGTTGGTAAAAAAGCTTTAGCTTCATTTATATTACCAACTTCAAAAATCTATAATGCAAAAGATTTACAAAAAGATATTCAAGATGAAGTTTTGACTTTAAGTAATGAAGCAATTATAATTGACAAAATCCATGAAATCACAAATATTGACCTATTTATAAATTGGATTAATGAATATTCAATTAGAGTAATAGCAACTTCATATAACAATGCTTTAAATCAAAAGATTCAAGATATATTTTCAATTAATCTTGAAATTCCAATTCTAGCAAAAAGAGAAAATGATACTAATGCTTTAGTTAATAAGTTTTCAAAAGAGGCTAGTGAAACTTTAGACATGTTAATAATACCTAGCTCTAAACTTATAGTTAATATTTCAAACAATACTCATTCTTTAAGAAAATCAATATTCTTCTCATATTTGTTTGAAACAATTGGGGAAGAAGAAATATTAATGTTTTTAGAAAAATATTTAGGTGAACATTTAGATGGTGAAAATGTATATAAAGACCTTCTTTATTTATTTGAAGTTCCTTTAATTAAAGCATCAACTAATAAATATAAATCTCAAGTTCAAGTTGCTAAGAATTTAGGGTTAAATAGGATAACATTAAGAAAAAAAATTGACCAACATAAAGAATTACTATGACCGAACTAAATATTGAAATTGAAGACCTAATATCAAATAATGCAAAAGACTTTGAAATATCTAAAGTTTTTAAAAAATACTATAAAGAGTATGTACAAGCTATAGATACAACTTTAGAATCAACAGGTGGAAAAGACTTTTTTATAAAACATACAAAGTCTACTGATAAGTTTTTAGTAGCAATGTATAAATATATACTTAGAAAACATTTTGGTTCATATCAACCTATGAGTAGTTCTATTCCATTGTGTTTAGTTGCCCTTGGTTCTTACGGTAGAGAACAACTTTGTATATATTCAGATATTGATATTATGATTTTATATGAAGATATAAAAGGTTACAACCTAAGAGAAATTATGGAAGAGTTTGTAACTTTAGCATGGGATTGTGGATTAAAATTAGGTTCAAGGGTTCATGAATTAAATGATGTTGCTAAGGTTGTTGAAGAAGACATAACTATTAAAAGTTCTATTTTAGAATCAAGATTAATATTTGGATCAAAACATCTTTGGTTTGGATATGAAAATAAATTAATGCAAATAAGAAAAAACAACCAAAAAGAATTTATTTTAGATAAATTAGAAGAGCATAAACAAAGACTTTTAAAATATCCATTAAAAATGGAACCAAATATCAAAGATGGATATGGAGGAGTTAGGGAATCTAACTTACTTTATTGGGTAGTAAATGTTTTATTTGGGATTACAAATACAAAGTATCTAATAGGAATTCATTACACAGAAGACGAATATAGAAAATATAGGCAATCTTTAGAATTTGTTTTTCAAGTAAGAAATGCCTTACATAATGTTGCAAAGAAAAAACTAGACCAAGTTACCTTCGATATTCTTCCTGACTTAAGTACAAAATTGGGCTTCAAAAATAAACCAAGACTTACTAAAGAGAGACAATGTATGAGTAAACTACTAATGTGTCTGCACACTATTCATACATTTACAGCAACTATGGTGAAAAAATTTACTAGAGAAGTACTATTTAATCCTAAAAATATAACTAGACTTAAAGAACATAGATATAAAAAGAATTTATATGTAGTTGGTAATACTTTATATACATCTTTTAATGCAAAACCAAAAACATTAAACAACCTATTAAAAGAATTACATGACTTACCTAAAACTGTTACAAGATTTGATAGATCATATATTTATTATGCAAGTAAAGCTAAACTTCCTAAAATTCAAACTAAAGAAGTTAAAAAGAATTTAAAAGCAGTTCTACATAAACAAGAATTATATCCTGTTATTAAACTTCTTTATAATGCAGAATTATTCTCTTATGTATTCCCTGAAACTAAAATAATAATGCACCAACCACAATTTGATGGATATCATCAACATCCTGTTGATATTCACTCAATTAAAACTTTAAAATCTGGGCAATTTATAAATGATAAACATATTTTATCTGTATATAATTCACTTACTAAACCACAGCAAGTTATTACTAAACTCGTTGCATTATTCCATGATATAGGAAAAGGAAGACCTAGTGATCACCATATAGTTGGGGAAAAACTATTTAAAAAAATGTTAGAAACTCTTGATTTTGATTCAGACTCAATAAAAAAAGGTGCAAGGCTTGTAAGATATCACAATATGATGTCGTATGTAGCAACGCACGAAGATATATACTCTGAAAAAGCAATACTAGATTTTACAGGATTAGTGAAAAATAAAGCTACTTTAAAAATGCTGTATGTTGTAACATATTGTGATATTAGTGCTGTTGGTGAAAATGTTTATAATAACTCTATTTCAGCATTGATGAATCAATTATATACACAATCAATGCTAGCCTTTGAAAATGAAAATTTAGTTAAAGAGAGTGTTAGAAGAAACAATAAAATTGCAACTATTAAAAAACTTGATAGATACGATAAACTACCACATTCATTTAAAAAGAAAATTGGATATATTTCATCAAATCAGATATTCTTAAAACATAAAGCAGAAGATATTTTAGATATAGCAATTAAAGCTAAAGATGTTGATGACTATATTTATAAGATTATTAATAAAGATTTCTTAACTATTAGAATAATCAGAAATATTCCTTTAAATTTAGGTTATTTACTTGGTAAATTAGAGTTCTTAAATATTTCTAATATGAATATATATAAACTATTTGACAATAAAAAAGCATTTGAAATATCTTTTACAGAAAAAATTGACCACGAAGATATAAAATTTGTTGCTTCAATTATTGAAGAATCATTTGATATGACTAAAAAAATTCAGCAAAAAATCCCTGAAATAAAAACAAAAGATATAAGTGTAAATTGTAATCATACTTCATATTTAGCTTCAATGAATATTGTTACAAAAGACCAAAAAGGTTTATTTGCTCATATTGCAAAAGTTTTTGATGACTTTAATATTGAAATTGAGAGTGCAAAACTTCATACTCATAGAGGGCTTGCAAAGGATTTATTACTAATTGAAAAAAATGGAAACTTTTGTTCAAATAAAGATGATATCATTGATATCATCTGTAATGTAAAAGAGTAGTTTATTTAATCTTTTAAGAGAATTTCAGATATCTCTTTAGGAAAGTCTAAAGGGATATTATGAGAAGTAGTTTCAATACATGTAAATGAGATGTTTTTATCTCTTTTTTCTTCTAATAATTTAATCCAATTATCATCAACTAACCTATCTTTATCTCCATAAATTATATGTAAAGGCTTATCATTGTTTATTACTTTTTCTAAAAGGTTTTCCCTTTCGAACGTAGCTTGAAGTTGCATTTCAAAGGTGTCTCTTCCTAAATCTAAAAACATATCTTGTATTATTGAAATCATCTCTTTATCATCATAAGAATTTTCATCAATTAATGTTTTAATTTTATCTATAGTAGGAGCACAAAAATCATATTCTCTAGATGCTATCATCATTTCTCTTCTTCTATTTATCTCTTTTTGAGAAGAAACAGATCCAGATGCAGCAAGTAAATATAGCTTAGATATTTTATTTGGATATTTTAAAGAAAAATATAAAGAAGCATATCCACCAAGTGAAAAACCCACTAGTTTTGAATTATCTTCTTTAATCTGTTCATTTATGATTTCACTCATTTCATCAAAATTTAAAGTATGTGGAATATTTAAATAAATTAGTTCATATTTATTTTCAAGATATGGAGCCATTCGACTCCATAATCTTTCATCACACATTAGTCCAGGAATAAAGTATAATTTTTCTTTCATTTACTTTGGTGTTTCACTAAATTCTTTAACTTCACTCATAGCTTCAAACCAATTTCTAGTGAAATGATTTTTGATATATTTATCTCTATGAGGAACTATACAACCTGAGCAGTTTTGGTGAATATAATCTTCACCAATAAACTGTGATCCATCCCTTGAGTTTATTGAACATGTTGAGTATAAAGTTTTACCATCAATTTTCTTATATCCATCATCTTTAAATCTAAAATTAGGACATGCACAAAAATAACAATTTAATTTTTCATAATCATGACATTTTTTATTGTCTTTATATAAAGGACAAAAGTCTGGTTCATTTATAACCATATTATCAAACCTAAAGTACTCTATTATTTCTTCTTGAGTTTTTCCTTCAAGTTTTTTCATAACCTTCCCATGAAGATTACCTTGCATTTCAAACCATTCGCTGTATGTCATCAAATCTTCACCTTACTTAAAATTTTTATTAACTATTTCTAGAAAATCTTTAGGATTTTTATATCCTATAATTCTAGCTTGTTTTACTTCTTCATTATTTGTATTCCAGAAAATTAACGCAGGTGGTCCAACAACTCCAAATTTTTCTTGCATCGCTTTATCATCTGCATTATTTTTTGTTACATCAGCTTTCAAAAGTGTAAACTCATTTAGTTTAGCGATTACTTTTTCATCTTTAAAAGTAATACCTTCTAACTCTTTACAAGAAATACACCAATCAGCATAAAAATCTAACATAACTGGCTTGTTAGATAGTTTAACTTGTTCATTAATTTCATCTAAATTTTTAACATAAATGAATTTTAATTCTTGTTGAGCAGAAGCTACTTTTCCACTTGTGAATTTTTCAAATGGTTTTAATGGATTTGTTTGTCCACTTAAAGCACCAACTAAAACACTAGCACCTAAAATCAAGAATAATACAGTGAATATTTGAGCAATAATATGAGTAAATACTCTTAAATATAATCCTAAAGCAATCAATAACACAGCCCACATATACATTGTATAAATTGGATCGATTATTCTATCTAACATCCATACAGCAATTGCTAGCATCACAATACCAAAGATTTTAGATACATTATCCATCCATCCACCTGGTTTTGGCATAAACTTACCAGCTCCAATTCCTATAAGTAATAAAGGAATACCCATACCTAAACTCATTACAAATAAAGCAGCTCCACCTAAAACAGCATCACCTGTTTGACCAATATAGATTAAAGCTCCTGCTAATGGTGGAGCAACACAAGGTCCAACAATTAGGGCTGATAAGAATCCCATAATAGCAATTCCTAAAATACCTTGCTTCTCTTTTCCTTCAGTAGTACTTTGAATTTTGCTTTGGATACTTGATGGTAATTTAATTTCATAATAACCAAATAATGAAAATGCTAAAGCAACAAATATTAAAGCAAATACACTTAATACCCATGGATTTTGTAAGGCAACTTGTAAATTAGCCCCAAAGATACCTGCTATTACTCCTGCTATTGTATAAGCTAAACTCATTGCTAATACATACACTAAAGACATAAAGAAACCTTTAGATGCTGTCATTTTTTCATTTTGTGAAGCCCCAACTATAATTGATGATAAAATTGGAATCATAGGGAAGATACAAGGTGTTAAAGATAATAATAATCCAAATCCAAAGAATGTAGCAAGGATTAATAAAATATTACCCCCTTGTAAGTTTTGAGCAATAATATCTGTTTCATTTTGATCTTCATCTACATTAGAAACTTGAGTTTCTACAGGTTTTGCAACTGTTTCAGTTGCTTCTTTTTTTTCAATTGGTGCACTTGTATTATTACTTACACCTGATAAAGAAATAGTTTTGCTTTCACTCATAGGAGCATAACATAAACCTTGTTTTGAACATCCCTGAAAATCAAGTTTGATATCAAATTCATTTGAATTAATCTTACTATTAATCAAAGAAAGAGGAACATTGATATCTAAGTTTTCTAATTGAACTATAAAACCATCATATTCAGTTGGTTCTGGTATTCCAACTTCTTCAGTTAAATCAACAACTTGAGGTTTTGTAATAGATACTTTTATCTTATCATCATATAAATATATATCTTTTCCAAGAACTAACTTTATGTTTACATTTTCATCAATTTTTTCAATACTTACTTTAAAAGCATCTTCAGGCTCTAAAAAATCATTTGCATTTGAACTAAAAAATGATAAAACAAACGCTAATAGTATAAGAAGTTTTTTCATAATCACCTACTATTTAAAATGTTTTTGACTCAGTGTTTCAAGCTCATCTGCACTTAACACACCAAATTGTAAATCTTTTACTTTTCCATTTTTAATAAATACTACAGATGGAAGTTTTGTAATTTTATATTTTCTTGCCAATGCCATTTGCTCATCAACATCAACTTTAAAAATCGTTACATCCTGTTGAGTTTTTAACTCATCAAAATCTTTTAAATTTTGATTTAAGATTTTACAAGGGGGACACCATACAGCATAGAAATCTACTATGACATTTTTATTTTTTATTTTTTCATCAAAATTAGAACTATCTAGCTTTTCGAAACCAAATAAAGTAACAATTGAGATTAATAGAGTAAATAGGATTTTCATCATTAACCTTTATATTTAAATTACACAATTATATAATAATTTAGTAAACTAATTGTTAATTGTTAATAAATACCTATTAGAATAATGAATTCAAAAACTATAAGTTTCTATTATATATTATATGTTAGAATTTATTTTTAAAATATTTAAAGGATTTATATTATGGCTCAATTAGCTGATTTACAACCAAATGTTGTAGAAGAAATGATTAAAGAAAATATTGTAATGATTGATATTAGAAGACCTGAAGAGTTTGCTGCTACAGGTGTAATAAAAAATGCTCATAAAATGACTTTTTTTGATATGTATGGAAATTATGATATTGATAAATGGATGGGTGAATTTCAAAAACTTGTAACTACAAAAGATCAACCTATAATTTTAATTTGTGCCCATGCTAATAGAACTAGAACTGTGGGAAATTTTTTAATTGAACAAGGTTATGTAAATACTGCACATTTAGCGGGTGGTATGGCAGCTTGGTTAAATGAGGGAAAAGAAGTAGTAAAGTAAATTTACTTTACTACTTATTATTTAAATATTATTCAGCGTTCTTTTTAGCTTCACTAGCTTTTTGTAAAACTTCTATTACATCATCTAAATTCTCATATGGAATATGAGATTTCCATTGAATATCAGTACCATTTAATGAAATACCAATACTTACGATATCTGCAGTATCCTTACCATATGGCTCAGTTACATTAGAAATTGAAATTTTACCTTTTTTTGTTCCTGCTAATGGCATAGAAGCTAATTCTGTTATTGTTGACATTTTAAAAATCCTTATTAAATTTATTTTATATTCTTACAAAAAACAACTTAATCTAAGAACTTATTTTAGTTTATTTGCTATTTTTTGACCAAATTTAACTTTTTGATTTAAAAAGTTCTCTAAATGAACTGTATCATTCTCCCAAAGCATTACAACTGTTGAACCCATTTTAAAGTATCCAAGGCAATCACCTTTAGACATTGAGATATCTTCATATTCATATACTTTAATATCAGATGCATCTTTATTTGTTTCAACTCTTGGTTCAAATTCAAATACCATCTCACCTACATTTAAAGCACCAACAAATACCATATAAAAAAGTTTTCCATTATTGTCTATACACTCTAAAACAACTCTTTCATTTTGAATAAAAAGTTCAAACTCTTTTTTTAGATATTTTAAATTTACAGGATAAAGTTTACCTGGTACATGAATTAGTTTACTTACTTTAAAATCACATGGAGCATGATATCTGTGATAATCTTTAGGAGATAAATAAAAGTTCATAAATGAACCTGCATTTATTTTTTCGAAGTTCTCTTTACAATAATATGTTAGAAGTTCTTCTACTTCATATTTCATACCTTTAATTTGAAAAGCTTTACTATCTCTGATTAAACCTTGTTCTGTAATTAAACTATCACAAGGAGAAATAATATAATCCTCATCATTAATAAATTCTCTATTTATCTCTAACTTTCTAGTAAATAAAGCATTTAAAGATTTATAATGTTTTGCAGCTTTAAATTCACTCATATCTAAACCTAGTAGTTTTACGTATGCATTGTTTATGAAACTTTGAATAAAAGATGGGAACTCTTTTTTTGCAAATCTACCAAAATATTGAGAGATAAGATTTGAAATATGCATTTTTTTCCTTTTGTTAAATTACGCGAATTTTACCAAAACTTTTAATATTTTTTGATTAACCATTTTATGTTAAAATAATATTAAGAAGATATTTGAGATAATCTTCGACACAATTTTAAGAAAGGATTTAAATAATGTTTAAAGTAGTAGTATCTAATCAATGTGGTTGTTTTAGAACAAGTGGTTTAAAAGCTCATCAAGAGTTTGAATCAAAAGATGACGCATTAACAACTGCAATTGAAATGAAAGATAAAATGAATAATGACTTCTGTTCTAAACACGAATTTGAAGTTCAAGAAATGTTTGATAACTTTATGATTTCATTTTATGACCCAAGAAAAAACACAAACTGCTGTGGTAGCGGTTGTTGTAGTTAATTAAAAGACCTTAGGAATTAGCACATATAATTTACCATTTTCTTTCATTTTTCCAGCTAATTCCGAGGCTTTTTCTCCATACCCAAAAAAATAATCTGCTCTAACTACACCTTTTATAGCTCCACCTGTATCAGCTGCAACAACTAGTTTTTCAATATCTTTATTTGTAATAGGATTTTTTGTATCAATAAATACAGGTAAACCCAAAGGAATAACTCTTCTATCAACTGCAATATTTCTTTTTGCAACTAAAGGCACCCCTAGACTTCCTGTTGCTGTTTGTTTTGCTTTTCTAAAGAAAATATAGCTTTCATTTAAATTGAATATTTCTTCTTTTTTATGTGGATTTTCTTCTAAAAACTTTCTAATAGTTTGCATAGAAATATTTTCTTTTGAAACATAGTTTTTATCTACTAATTCTCGTCCTATAGCAAAATATTTTCTTCCATTTTGACTAGCATATCCAACATTTAAAATCTCACCATTTTGAAGTTTGACTCTACCTGAACCTTGAATATGTAAAAAGAATAAATCTATATCATCATCAACATAACAAATTACTTCTAAGTCATCTCTATTTCTTATTTCTTCTCTAGTATCATAAGGAACCAGTGTTCCATTTTGATTTTTGGCTCTATATTTATACTCTTTAAACTCTTTGTATTTTGGTAAATTATCAAGTTTTATCAAGTCATTTGGTACTTTATAAATAGGATATTTAAATCTTGAAGTTTTATATAAACTTCCATTTAATAAAGGCTCATAATACCCTGTAATCAAACCTTCTTTTTCCTCACTTGAATATAGAAGTTTTGGTTCAAAATATTTAGTAAAAAATTCCTCACCATTATCATATTCTTTAGATTTTTCACAAACACTTGAAAAGAATTCTCTTTTTGAAGATTTTATACAAGCTTTTTTAAATACCTCTAAAGCAAAATCTAAATTATCATCATAAAAGCCATCTATATTTGAAAATTCAACTGCTTTAGTTTTTACATCTAACTCTTTTTTAACAGAACACCCTGTAAATAAAAAAATAAAAAAACTTATAGCTAAAATATATTTCATAGAATTCCCATATTAAATTACATTAACTCTTTTTGAGTTTTTAGTTTATTATATTTCATAAAAATCATCCAGATAATCCAAAATAAAACTGTAATACCTATTGCTGCATAAATAGCAGGCATTGGATTTTCTAAATTACTTATTGAACCTGCATATGCAATCACACTTAAATAAGGTATTGTACCTAAAGACCATGCAAATAAAAATCTTTTTAAAGACATTTTACAAGTACCTGCTAAACATGATGATATTTCAGGAAGCATAGGAACAGCCCTTGATAGAACTATAACTAAAACACCATGCTTATTAAATAAATCTGTCATTTGAAGCTTTTGCTTTTCATCAGAGGATAATTTGTCTAATATTTTATTTCCATATTTTAATGATAAAAAATATCCTGTTAATGAAGCACTTAAAAGTCCTATAAAAGTATATAAAACAGCTAGTTCAAATCCTATAAAATATCCTGCTAATATTATAATAGTCATAGTAGGAACAGCGATAAATAGATCAATAAATAAAAATAAAACTATTAAAGCTCCTAAAATATATGAAGGTTGAGACTTTAAAGTTGAAAATATTTCTTTGATGTCTTCAACAGTTAAAACACCACTAAATTTTATAATAAGTAAGGTAGTTGTAAATATTGCAACTAAGATTAAAACACTTTTGATTAATAACTTCATTATAAATTCTCTTTACTTTTCTTAATTAAATATTATTATAAGGCTTTAAAGTTAATGATTTATAATTAAAATTTTATACTTGAGAGTAAACCTCTTTTAATCCACACTCTTTGCAATTGTATTCAATATCATTAACTCCAGAACAGCCACCATTTCTTAATACTTTAGCTGTAATTGCTTCTGATTTGAATGTAGTTTTTGTGTTTTCATCATAAAAAGTTCTAGTTGTAGCTTCACAAGTTGGGCATACTCCACTATTTAATTTGTGTAATCGTGAGTGTTTATTTTTTATATAAAGTAAGATTGAGAATATTACTATTAAAAATACTAATAGTAAAAAGATTAAAGTTTGCATGAAGCAGAGTTTTACTCTACTTCAGCATCGATAACATCGTCATCGTCTTTTTTCTTTTGTTGTTGCGCACCAGCACCTGCTTGTCCACCTTGAGCTTGTTGCTCTTTAGCGTACATAGCTTCAGCTAATTTATGAGATTTCTCAGTTAATGCTTTAACTTTCTCATCAATTTGCTCTTTTGTTGCATTTTCATCTTTTAGAACTTCTTCTAATTCAGCTGCTGCATCAACGATTGCTTTAGTTTCTTCTTCAGATACTACATCTGGATTTTCTTCTAATGTTTTTCTAGTTGAATGTAATAATCCATCAGCTTGGTTTCTAACTTCAATTACTTCTTTTCTTTTTGCATCAGCTTCTTTATTTGCTTCAGCTTCATTTACCATTTTTTCAATTTCATCATCACTTAATCCAGACGAACCTGAAATAGTAATTTTGTTTTCTTTACCAGTTCCTTTATCTTTAGCAGATACATTTAAAACACCATTTGCATCAATATCAAATGTTACTTCAATTTGTGGAACACCTCTTGGAGCTGCTGGAATATCTGATAATTCAAACATACCTAAAGATTTGTTATCTTTAGCAAATTCTCTTTCACCTTGAACTACGTGAATTGATACAGCTGGTTGGTTATCATCAGCTGTTGAGAATGTTTGAGATTTTTTAACAGGGATAGTTGTACCTTTTTCAATTAACTTAGTAGCAACTCCACCTAAAGTCTCAATTCCTAATGATAATGGTGTAACATCTAGTAATAATACGTCTTTTACATCACCTTTTAATACACCAGCTTGAACAGCAGCACCAGCAGCAACTACTTCATCAGGGTTTACACCTTTGTTTAATTCTTTTCCAAAGAACTCTTTTACAACTGAATTTGCTTTTGGTAATCTTGTAGATCCACCAACCATGATAATTTCTTGAATTTCATCTTTACTTAATCCAGCATCATCAAGTGCAGTTTTAATATGCTCTAATGTTTCAGAAATTAAATGCTCAGTCATAGACTCAAATTTAGCTCTAGTTAAAGATTTAACTAAGTGAACAGGACCAGCTGAACCCATTGAGATAAATGGTAAGTTGATTTCTGTTGATTCAGCTGAAGATAATTCTTTTTTAGCATTTTCAGCTGCATCTTTTAATCTTTGTAATGCCATTTTGTCATTTTTAATATCAAAACCATTTTCATCTTGGAATTCTTTTGCTAACCAATCAATAATTGCGTTATCAAAGTCATCTCCACCTAAGAATGCATTACCATCTGTTGATAATACCTCAAAAGTTCCATCACCGATTTCAAGTGTAGTAACGTCAAATGTACCACCACCTAAATCATATACTAATACTTTTTCTTCACCTTTTTTATCTAAACCATATGCTAATGAAGCAGCTGTTGGTTCATTGATAATTCTTAATACATTTAAACCAGCAATTGTTCCAGCTTCTTGAGTTGCTTTTCTTTGTGCATCATTGAAGTATGCAGGAACTGTAATAACAGCATCAGTTACAGGAGCACCTAAATACTCTTCAGCATCAGCTTTTAATTTTCCTAAGATTTTTGCAGAAATTTCTTGTGGAGTATAAACTTTATCTCCAATTTCAACAGCTGCTGCTCCATTTCTATCTACGATTTTATAACCAACTTTAGATTGTGCTTCTTTAGCATTTTCTTCGTCCATCATTAAACCCATAATTCTTTTTACAGAATAGATAGTTTTTTCAGGGTTTGTAATAGCTTGTCTTTTTGCAGGATCACCTACTAAAACTTCACCTTTATCTGTGAATGCTACAATTGAAGGAGTAGTATTTTTTCCTTCTTTATTAGAGATAACTTTAGCTTCTCCATTTTCATAAACTGCCATACAAGAGTTTGTTGTACCTAAGTCGATTCCAATTACTTTACTCATCTTTACATCCTTATCAATTTTTATTTGTTTATCTAAGTTTAAAACTTATTCGATTTTTTTAGTTTATTGACATTTCGGTCAATTAATTTACTTTTTACAGATAGAAACCATTGCTGGTCTTAAAAGTCTATCTTTTAATAAGTAACCTTTTTGAAGTTGTTGAACAATTTGTCCATCTTCATGATCTTCACTATCCACTTGCATAACTGCATTGTGAACATTTGGATCAAACTCACCATCTGTTTCAACAATTGAAATATTATGTTTTTCAAATGCTGAATAGAAGTTTTTAATTGTTAATTCAACACCTTCTTTTAACTTAACTAAAAGTTCTTCAGCTGGTAAATCAGCTGCTTCTTCAGCTGCTAATGCCATTTCTAAAGTATCAATTGGCATTAATAAATCTTTTGCAAATTTTTCACTTGCAAAATCAATTGCTGCATACTTTTCTTTTTCTAATCTTTTTTTAATATTTTCAAAGTCCGCATGAACTCTAATAAATTTTTCTTTTTCTTCTTTTAACTCATCTTCAAGTTGCTTGATTTTATCTTCTAAAGAAACCTCTTGATTTTCACAACCTTCATTAGTTGTTGTTTCATCATTAGAACACTCTTGATTTTCACAAGTCTGTTCTTGCTTTTCTTGCTCGTTTAACTCTTCGTTTGTTTGACTCAAACCTTCCTCCTATAAATTTATGTTCTTATAAAAATATTCATAATCTTTTGCAAGTTGTCCAACAACTAACATTTTTACTTCTTCACCATCTACTTTGCAGTAGTGACACACTCCCATATATTCAGTAGGAAATATGCTTTCAAAGTACAATCCATCTGTCATAGCATCTAAAAGTGTACCCTTTAAAAAATCTTTAATAGTCTCTTCATCATAGTCATATTCAGATACTAAAGTTAAGAAGTTTTTATAATTAAAAATCTCATAATCTTTATTTTGTATTTGCATTATTAAAGATTCATAAACATCATGTGCCCCAACTTCTTTTGATATTTTTAAAATATCATTTAAAGTCAAACCAATCATATCTGACATAAATCTAAATAAAGCACTTGAAAACTTTACAGTTATTACAATATCTGAAAATATTAAAAGCATATTTTTGTCTTTAATATTTTCAATTGCTTCAAGAACATCATTTCTCTCTTTTTTTATAAAAACAGAAACTCCAACTTCTTTAGCAAAGTATTCTAATGCTCTTTTATCTATGTTTTCTAATTTTAGGTTTAATCTTTTAGCCCAATACTCTTTTAAAGCTTCAATAGTTGGAGTTCTTCCACTACTAATATGCTCTTGAGCTAAATAACCCTCATCTCCTAACTTTTTAAAGTAACCTCTAATAGTTGCAGGAGAGTATGAAATATCATACATAGATTTTAATTGTGATGATCCAATAGGTTCAAGATGTTTGATATATGCTTTAATAATTGAATGCAATAAAAACTCTTTTTTATCCATCATAATCACAACCATTTTTTAAATTTTAGCACTCTAATATTTAAACTGCTAAAGAATTATAACCAATTGAGTCTAAACTTGTCAAGTAGTTTTAAAATTTTTTTCTAAATTTATAAAAAGATTTAAGCAAAGCCCAATTTAGCTTATGATAATTTATTTATTAATAAGGTTTAAAAGGATTTCCATGAAATTATTTACTAAAAAACTTCTATCGTTGGGTATATTTGCTTCTTTTAGTGCTAGTGCATTTAGTGCTGAGTTTATTACAATTGGAACAGGTGGAGTAACAGGAACATATTATCCAACAGGTGGTGCTATTTGTAAGCTTGTAAATATTTATAAAAAAGAAACAAAGATTAGATGCTCTGTAGAATCAACTGATGGTTCTGTTTACAATATCAATACAATTCAATTAGGTGAATTAGATTTTGGTATTGCTCAATCAGATGTAATTTACAATGCAATAAATGGAACTGGAAAATTTAAAAACAAACCTGTAAAAGAATTAAAAGCTGTAATGGCTATTTATCCTGAACTTTTAACTTTAGTGACAAGAAAAGAATCAAACATAAAATCAATCTATGATATTAAAGATAAAAAAATCAATATTGGAAATCCAGGTAGTGGAAATGAAGCAACAGTATTAACTCTTTTAGATAAACTTGGTATGAGTGTTAAAGATTTATCATACGCTGGGCAATTAAAATCTTCAGAGATGCCAGATGCACTTGAAGCAAAACAAATAGATGGATATTTTTATATGGTTGGTCATCCAACAGCAAATATAAAAGATGCTGCAAATTCAACAGATATAAGAATTACTCCAATTAGTAATGAAAAAATAGATGAACTTATAAAAGAAAGACCTTATTTTGCTAAAGCAAATGTTCCAGCTGGTCTATATAAAGGAAGTTCTGTAAATGTTCCAACTTTTGGAGTTAAAGCTGTTTTAGTTACACATGCTGATGTTAGTGATAAAGCTGTTTATACAGTAGTAAAAGCAATTATTCAAAATTTTGAAAGATTTAGAAGACTACATCCTGCTTATAATAATATTTCAAAAGAATCTTTATTAGACGGGATAACAGCTCCTTTACATGATGGTGCTAAAAGATATTATAAAGAGGTTGGTATATTAAAATAAACTATTTGACCTCTAGCTATCTAGAGGTTTTTGAATTGTGTAACCAAAACCTTTTTGAGAAATAATAAAATCATCTTCGCTAACTTTATCTTTTAATCTTTTCATATTTGTTCTAAAGGCAGAATCACTTACAGTTTCATCTTCCCAAACTTTTTGTTTAAAATCTTCCATAGAAACTATTTCACCAATATTTTCAATTAATACATTTAAGATATCAGATTCTCTTTTTGAAAGTTTTACTATATTGTTATCTAAATATAGTTTTTCATTCTCTAAATTAAATGTATATCTATCATTTAATTTAATTAGATTTGTATCTTTTTTAGTCTCTTTTCTATCAGCTAATACTTCTTCTTTTGCTTTTTTAAGCATGTGCATCATATCGTCAACATTTAAAGGTTTAACAAAATATCCAAGTACTCTTAAATTTATCAATGTTAATAAATCTTCATTATTTTTATGGGCAGACACAATTATAAATCTTTGGTCTTCAACATATTTTAAAATATCCTTTATCATGTTCATACCATCTTTATTTGGCATTTGAAGGTCTGTTAAAACTAAATCAAAATATTGATCTTTTTTAAAATTTTCTTCAAATATCTTAACCGCTTCTTCCCCATCACAAGCAAGAACAACCTCATCAAAAATTGTATTTAAATAGAAATCTAATGTTTCCCTTGCTAACTCTTCATCTTCAACTAAAAGTACTCTTGTTTTATTATCCATAATATATCCACTTTAAAATTTATTGATTATACTAAATCTATATTGGGAGTTTAATAATAAACTCTACACCATCGTCAATATTCTGAACTTCTATATGCCCATTCATATTATTTTCAATAATAATCTTAGACATATATAATCCAATCCCAGTTCCTTGGTCTTGGAATTTTGTTGTAAAATATGGTTCAAATACACGCTCTATAATATCTGTTGGAATATTTCCACAGTTATTAAACATACTTAATACCGCTTGATTATTCTCTTTTTTAATATCAATTTTAATATATGGTTCAAAGTCTTCTTTTGCTTTTTTTATTTTAGCTGCATCAATTGCATTATTAATGATATTAACTACAACCTGTTCAAACTCATTTTCATAATTTTCTAATTCTATATCCATATAATTTATTTTTAAATTAATATTGTTTTTTTGTAATGGAGCATTTACAATACTTAAACTTTTTTCTACAACATTTTTGATATTGAATATTTTTTTATCTTTTGCAGGCTTATAAAAGTCTGTAAAATCATCAATTGTTTGACTCATGAAATCTATTTGCTCTTTTGCATTTTTAATAAGTTTATTTAGTTTTTCTTCACTAAAATTCATATGATTATCTCTTATTAAATGTATCAATAGATTTACATTATTTAATGGTTGTCTCCATTGATGAGCGATATTTCCAAGCATTTCACCCATACTTGCAAGTTTATTTTGCTGGATTAGAAGTCTATCTTTGTAAAGGTTTTTATCTAACTCTTCTTTTATCTGTTTTTTTAACTCTTCTTCTTGAAGTTTCATTTTTGTAATATCATTTATATAACCATATAATTCAACTACATTTCCATAATCATCTTTAATGATGATATTTCTATTATATACCCATTTTGTTTTTTTGTTTGCATCTAATACTCTAAATATATTAGTAAATGATTCTTTATTTTGTTTTATTGCATTTTTAATATTTATTAAAAGGTTTTTTCTATCTTCTTTATAAACAAAATCTAAATAGCTAATCTTCTTTGTCATAAAATCATCAACTTCATATCCATAACTTTCAATACTTTTAGATACAAATTTAACATCTAGATTATCATTATTGTTCCATCTAAATATTACAATTCTACCAAAGTCAGTTAGTAATTCTACATTTTTTAAATCTTTTATTAGGTTCATTCTTTCATCAATATTCATTGACATTAGAAGTACTCTTTTTGAGTTTTCCCCTATAAAAGCCTTTCCTCTAATTAAAACCCATTTATATTTTTTATCTTTTGCCTTTAATCTGTATTCACATATTAAATGCTCACTTAAACCTTCTAAATGCTCTTTAAATTTTCTTTGAACTAATTCTTTTTCATCGGGATGTACTAACTCTAACCAGTCATCAAAAGATTTAATATCACCCCTTTCATAACCATACATGTCTAACCATTTTTTTGAGAAAAATATCTTATTTGTAGTTAAATCTAAATCCCATAATCCATCATTTGAAGCAATAATAGCAAGCTCGTATCTTTCTTTCCATTTTTTAAATAAATAGTTTTTTCTTTCAATTCTTTGATTATATCTTTGGAATATTGTACTTAAGAACTTTCCAAATAAGTTTGAAGATATAATTAAAACACTTGCTATAAAAATTGCTATAAAAAGACTTATAAGAAATTTCTTTTCATAATCTATTTTGATTTTTTCTATCTCTTTATTAAGTTTTTCATTTTTAATACCAATTACAAAATCATATTTTGGTATTTCATATAAAAGGTTTTTATTAATGTATTTATTTATGTTATTAAAAGAAATTGTAGAATATTTTTGTTGATCATAATAATTAAATGTATACTCACTTGATTTATCATAGAAAAATATATGGGCATCTTTTAGTTTTATATATTCTTCGTTTATTAGTTTTAAAATTGTCTGTTTTGTTATGATTTTCATATCATCAATTTTTGAAAAGGCTCCAATGTAGTACTCTTTTACCTTTAAAAAGTAACTAAGTTGAATTTTTCTTTTTTTGTTATCAATCCAATAAATTAGATTTTTATCAGCAATATACTCAATATTTTTTAACATATGAGATGTAAATTGTGTTGATTTTATTTGTGAGTTTGTTAGTAATCTTAATTGTTCAATTAAATCTTTTCCATAGATTACATTATAATCATATGTATCAAACACTAAAAATGTAATATCTTGATTTTGTTCAATTTCCTTTAGGTACTCTTTTAAATTAAAATAATCATCAGCATATATTTTTTCATTGTTGTTTACAAGTCCTTTAATTTCATAGGTAAAGTTACTTAAATTTATTTCAATATTGTCTAATCTTGTATTTGTAGTTTGATTTAATGTAGTTATATAATCTTGCAAAACTTTTGAATTTGAAAGAATTTGTTCTTGATTTAATTTTTGAATTTCATTTTTTTGTTGTAAATTAAAGTTAGCGTAAAGTAAAAATATAGCAATTACAGTAACCAGTATAATAAACAAGGGAGGAGTAAAAACTATCTGTTTTTTTATATCATCTAGGGTGTAAAACTTTTTATTTCTTACAAACATTTCTTTAACCTTTAATAGGTTATTTTAGCTAAATATAATCCATTTGGATTAGCTGGTGTTTTAAAATTTAACTTTTTTAGAAATAATTGCTCTCTTAATTGCTCAATAGTAAGTTTATTTTCAGAAATAGCTAACAAACTTCCAACCATCAATCTAATTTGAGATCTAAGATATGAATTTGCTACAAATTTAAATACATAAACATCTTTATATTTATAAAAATCAACTTCAAAAACTTCCCTAATAGTGACATCTTTATCACTTCCTGTTTTATGGAAGTATTTAAAATCATGTACACCAACAAACTCCTTAATTGCTTCTTTGATGATTTTTGCATCAATACTCTTAACACTAGTTATGTATTTTTGATTAAATGGTGTTGTTTGTTTAGTTGTTATTAGATATCTATATGTTCTAGTTTTAGCACTAAATCTTGAATGAAAATCATCATTAACTTTTGAAACATGCAAAATTTTTACACTAGGATCAAGTTGATGATTTAAAACCTCTTTTAGTTTTTTAAAGTCTTTCCAATGCAATGGAATTAAAGAATTGAAAACTTGACCAGTTGCATGAACGCCTCTATCAGTTCGTCCACTAAATACAATTTTAGTATTAATATTTAATCTTTTAAGAGCTCTTAAAAGTTCATCTTCAACGGTATTTTTATCGGGTTGTTTTTGTGAACCATAATAGTATGAACCATCATATGCTACTTTGAATTTCAGGTTTTGCATATCTTGCTTCAATTTAATACTCTTTTTTTGTAGTATTACTATATAAGTAATATGATCCTATTAACCATATAAAAGGAATAACATATAAGGCATGTAAAGCCATTTTATCTTTTATTATCATTATTAAAGTGTAGTAAATAATAATTGCTACAATAGATTTCATAACAGCTTTATTTTTTTCATATCTTGGATTAAAATATCCAAATGACAGTATTAAAAAAGAAGAAATTAAAGGGAAAATAGAGACTAAAACAAATAAATTAAAATCATCAATATCTCTGTTATTTGATAATTGTTTTTGCCAAAACTCATATGTGTTTGTAAACACTCTATTATCTTTAGTATCTAAACTATCATTGATATACATTGAATCAAAATTTATTTGAGTAACTTCATTTTCTTTAGTTACAAAAACTTTTCCATTATTTAATTGAAAACTTAGACTTCCATCTTTATTGATAAGTTGGGCAGTTTTACTTACTATAAATTGATTAGAGTTTTTATCATTTTTAAATAGTTTTAAATTTTTAAATTCATTATCTTTTTCTTCTTCAATATATATCAACCAATCACCAAATTTCTGTCCAAATTCACTAGCTTTAATATTAAAACTTGCTTCTTTTTTCTTTAGGTTTATAAACTCTTTACTTAAATGCTTTGTTTTAGGCATAAGTCCTAATGAAAGTACCAACAAAAGTAAAGTAAATATAAAAGATATTGGTAAAAATATCTTTAATATTTTTACAGGATTTAAACCAAAGGAAGTTATTACAGCTAGTTCATATTCACTTGATAATCTTGATAAAGTAATAACCAAAGAGATAAAAAAAGTAAAAGGTAATGTATAAAAAACAATACTTGGTAAATTATATGAAAAAAGTAAAAAAAGCTCACTAAAACTTAATGTAATAACAGAAGTTAATGAAGCAATTTTAACTAAAAATATAATTGAAGTAATAAAAAAAAGTGCAAAGAATATTGGATAAAAAACTTGCGTAAGTTGAGAATATAAATATTTGTTTAACTTCAATTAATAACCTTTAATAAACTTTCTAAATCAAATAAATAACCACATAAAAACCCTAAAAAAAGATAAGGAATAAATGGTATTTGCAAGTCTTTGTTAATTACTCTTGCATAAATTGAAGGAATTATAGCAAAAATTGCTGCTAAAAACAGTGAAACAACTCCTTCAAATGTTCCTAAAATAATTCCCATTGAAGCTATAAAAGGTATATCACCTTCACCTAAGGCTTCTTGAGTTTTTAAACTTTCATCTTTATAAATTCTAGCTTTAATATTTTGAATATAAAAAGTTAAAATAAAATTTAATAAAACAAACGCTCCTGCAAACAATAATCCATATCTTAGACTCTCTAAGAAAGGATAAGGACTTACAAAAAAAGATAAAATAAATACAATTAAAAGTAAATAATCAGGCACTGCTTTATATTTAAAATCATAAATACAAAGCCATATCATAACTATAAATAAAGCAACTGTACTAATAAGATTTAGAAAATCAAACTCCCCCAAATCTTCTTTCCCTATTCATATAATCACTTATAATATCATCTAATTCATTGGCATTAAAATCAGGCCAATAAGTTTGAGTGAAAAACATTTCAGCATATGCAACTTGCCATAATAAGAAATTTGAAAGTCTTACTTCCCCACTTGTTCTTATTAAAACATCAACATCAGGTATATCTTTTGTATCTAAACACTTATCAAAATTCTCTTCATTTACTTCAAGGTTTTGTTCATTTAATTTTTTTATAGCCCTAACAATTTCATCTTTTGAACCATAATTTAAAGCTAAAACTTGAGTTAAACCCGTACACTTTGAAGTTTTTTCTATAGTGTTTAATATAGTTTGTTGAAGTTTTTTTGAAAATTTTGATGTATCACCTATTACTTTTAATCGAACATTATTTTTTAAAAAGAAATCTAATTCTTGTTTTAAATAACTATCTAAAAGCTTCATTAAATATTCAACTTCTAATTTTGGTCTACTCCAATTTTCAGTTGAAAAAGCATATAAAGTTAGATACTTAATCCCAATTTTTGCACAATGAATAGTGATTTGTCTTACAGTTTCTGCACCTTCTTTGTGCCCTGCTGTTCTTTTTAAACCTCTTTCTTTAGCCCATCTTCCGTTTCCATCCATAATCATAGCAATATGATTTGGAAAAGGATTTTTAGTTATACTGTTTGAATTCAATAGCTAATCTTTGTAATATATCCATAGAGATATCTAATTTATCTCCACTAAATTTGTGTGAATTAATAGAATCTAAAATCATTTCAATACTATTTTCACTACTTCCAAAACTTGAACTGTCATTTAAAATATTTAAACAAACCCCATCAAGATTTTTCTTTTCAAGCATTTTAATAGCACTATCTTGAGCAGTTATTGCGTCCATTTCTGCTTTAAACCCGATTGTTATTAAATCCTCTTTATCTAAAGAGTTTAAAATATCCATATTTTGTTTTA
The DNA here is from genome assembly GCA_937138295.1 of uncultured Campylobacteraceae bacterium. Lineage (GTDB taxonomy): Bacteria > Campylobacterota > Campylobacteria > Campylobacterales > Arcobacteraceae > JALRJW01. The sequence goes on along the minus strand of CAKZOX010000127.1, from coordinate 561 downwards.
GCTTCATTTCCCAAGTAGTTCCAAGCATCTCTTTTTTAAGTTTTCCCTCTTGAGTAAACTGAGGTACATAATCACTAACAGCAGCAACCATAAATAAATATGCTCTTTTTTGAATTAGTTCAGGTCTTGAGTCATCCATAAGTGTAGTTTTTGTTAAAACACCTTTTTTAGCAACTCTAATACTATCAACTAAATATTCATACATCTCAGCTGAACTTTGAACGCTAATAGTATGAATGCCTTTTGGTAAGTCTTCATGACCTCTAGTGCTAACTAAACAAACATCGGCACCTTTGTAATATAAAGCTAAGGCTAAAGAAGCCGCCATCTTTCCAGATGAGAAATTTGAAATATATCTTACATCATCAATTTTTTCTAATGTTCCACCACCACTTAACACAGCTTTTCTATTTATCCAGTACTCTTCTTTTAAAACTTCTCTACAAGTTGCATGGAAAATATCAATTGGTTCAGCCATAGCTCCATCACCAAAATCTTTACAAATAAGCTCTTTACTTTGTGTATCAATAACTTCAAAATTACAAAGTTTTAGCATTTTTA
>CAKZOX010000126.1 GCA_937138295.1 uncultured Campylobacteraceae bacterium | reverse complement strand
GAAACTCCAGAAGAGCATAAAGAGAAACTATGGTATCAATTAGCTTATAGAGTAGCTAAATACTTTGGTAAACCTAATAAGAGATATAAAGGCTTATTAGAGGGTCAAAAGAATGAAATAAACAATAACATAGAGAAGTTAAAAGTATTAGATGTTGAATTCTTTGAAGATAAAGACTTCAGCCCTTTTATTTGTATGTTTAATATATTAGAGTTTCTAATCAAAGATATTAAAGATTTAGAATGTAGAAATAGATTTGAATTATATCCCTTAGATAGAATGAGAAAAGAGCTTTATGATATGGAAGGTATTAACAAAGTATCTTTAGATACTGATAGTTATATGGGTAAAGTACTAGATACGTTAGGAGTTTAGTTTGGAACTTTGTTTTAAATGTGGAGTAGGCATAGGAAATACACTAAAATCACCAGCAGAAGAAATATGCAAGTACTGCTATTTACCTGAACCAGTAGTTATTGAGCCTAAACCTAAGAAAATTAAAAAGAAACATAAGCATAAGAATTGTGCTGTATGTAGTAAAGAGTTTAAGCCTACAAGTAACAGACAGATTGTTTGTAGTGCTGAATGTAAAGCTGAAAGAACTAAACTACATCATAGAAATTATCACAATAGAACTTATAAGCCAACAAAGAGAGAAGAGTTTAAAAATGTAACTTGTGTTGTATGTGGTTCTATTTTTACTGGCAGATATAATGCTAAGTTATGTAGTGATGAATGTAGAGATATTAAAAACAAAGAGTCTCAAAATAAATATAGAAGTAAATTTAAAACTACTAAGGGCTTTAGATGGAACAACTTACATTCTAAGATGTTAAAAGAATTATTAAATGATGGCTTAAATAATAAAGAAATAGCTAAAGTATTTGGTTGTAGTAGTCAAACAATAGCTGACAGAAAAAAGAAAGGAAAATAAATGAAAATAACAAAAATAGCTGAATACTTCAATGCTTCAGAAAATACACTTAGAGTTCACAAGCATAGATCATCATTAAACAATGATGATCTAATTAAAGAATTTGATAAAAGATACGATAAAGCTATGATATGCAAAGAGGTAATAAAAGATTACAAAGCTAAGCACTTGATCCATCTATTTAAATCAAGAAGCGGTGCTTATAATTTTTATAAAAAGTTAAATAATATGAATAAACCTTGTATTATTGATAAAAGATTTTATAATAGATGTGTTAAAATTATAGAACATTTTCACAAGGATTAAAATGAGTACAGACCATTTATTTAAAAGAAAAACCCAACAAGCTATTAATGCTGAAAAAAGATTCAATAGAAAATATAGCGATTACAACAAAAGAAAAGAAGAAGAAATTAAAATGAAAAAATTACAAGAACAATATTTAAAGGATAAAAATGAAAATACTAAGTAAAGAGCAATTTTGGAATAAAATAGACCAAGGTACAATTAAATTATATTTGATTGATAGTTGCATAATGGATAGCGAATATTATAAGATAGAAACAGTTAAAGATGAGGTTAGATTAATTTCAATAGATGCACCAGTAAAGGAAAATAATGACTAATAGAGAGTATTTAAAGCAATGGAGAGAAGATAGGAATTTATCTTCTTGTAATTACACAGTTTTCTTTGCTAACATATTAGAAGAACTATTAGAGCCTTTATATCATAAAGATGATATCGCAACAATGGTTAAAGAGATTATGGATATATATTATCCTGAAGAATATGACCTAAAAGAAAATGAAGTAATTGATGCAATAACTGACATAAGAGTGTTTGCTGAGAATGAAACTGAGAACATGGGGTATAATTCAGACTTAACTATGTTAGAAGTTATTAGAGAGATTTCAAGTAGACACCAGTGTCCTATACAAGCTCAAAGAGATTGGCATGGTGAAAAGTGGCAAAAGAATAATAATCAACCAAAAGAAACTTTATATAAAGCAGATTTTAATAAATCTAAGTTATAATATCAATGTACTATTCTTATATGGTAAAACTCCTAAAATTAAGTCCAAAGGGCAAGGTTTTCATATTTCCTTGCCCTTTTTTATTTCTACAATTCACTCATTATAATTGATAATCTTTTAGCTCTGTTTGGAGTTTGTTTTGCCCATTTTGAATCTAGCATTTCTTTAGAAGCCCCTATATAATCTTTTTCTTGTAAACATTTTATCATATTCTTAAACTTTAACAATCCAGATACACCCATTTGATATGCCATATGGTAAAGTATTTCCCAAGCTTCATCTTTAATTTCTAAATCATAAAGACTAGATTTAACATTATTAATAGTTTTATTTAGTCTATGTTCTAATAATAACTCACATTCTACTTTTGTTAGAGGTAGTTTAGTTCCAAAGCCAATAGTACTAAATCCTAAATGGTCTTTATACATATGACCCTTAGTTCTAAATCCTGCATCTTCTTCTTGCTTAATATCTTCTATTAATTTACTCATTTTAATTATCCTTTCAATTGCTTTAATATATCTTTTGCCATATTTGAGACCTCTTGTAGCCTTTCAAAACTATCTTCATTTTGTTTGTTTGCTTCTATCAAAGACTCAGACTCATTAATACATCTAATTACTTCATAAATTGTATACGGCTTAACTAACAATGATATGTTAGGCATATCTTTATATACTTGCTTAAAATCATCATACGCTGTAGTAATGATAATAGGTTTAATCTTTTGCCCTTTTCTTATGGCTTTAATTAAGTCTATACCATTCATATTAGGCATATTTATATCAGATATAACTACATCAACATAAATAGTATTTAATATTTTTAAAGCATACTCACCATCAGGTGCAGTTAAAACTGTACTAAATATTTTACTCAATCCCTCAGATACTTGCTGTCTAATATACTGATTATCTTCAACCAATAGTATTACTAAATCTGTTTTAATGTTCTTCATAATATCTTTAAAGTCTTCCATTACATCTTCTCCAATATAAAGTATGTCAAAGAAGTAGCTAATGTTCCAACTATTGCTGTTAATTTAATATACATATTTAGAAGTATTGATTTCATTTCTGTATTAAGTTTATCCTTAACCTTATCTTCAAAGTGTTTAGATTTAAACTCATTATGAATTATAGCTTGTACTTTTCTTTCAAAGTCATTTCTTATTTCAGGCTTATTGAATATAGCTATAACTTCACTATTTATAGTGTCTTTAACATCAGCTTCAAATTGAATAGTGTTTAATCTTTCAGCTACAATAGTTCTAACTTTATTATCAAACTCTCTTCTAAATGCTTTCATCTCTTCTGCTTCAAGCTTTAATGGGTATATTGATTCTACACTATCTACAATTCTTGTTAATTGTGTTTCTATTATTGTTTCTAGTTTGGTTATTCTGTCTTCTGTAGTCATATCACCATTTGCAAAGCAGGTAGTTTAAACCTACTCTGCACCCTTTCCCTCAATTAGTTTATAGCTATCTGTTATTACAATATCTACCTTATCTAATTTAGCTTTTTCTATATCTTCCTTAGACATAAATACTGTAACACCACCTTTAATAACTTTGTACATTATAACAAAATCTTTTTTAGAATACTCGTGTCCAGTAATTACACCAGTACAACCACTAAATAAAAGCATAGCTAACGAACTACCAATTAATATTTTCAACATCTTATTTTCCTTTAAAGAAAGCAACACCACCAAATGCTACTACTGCTTCATAATATTTTAAAGCTCTTCTACGAGCCAACATTTTAGGGTAATACCATTTTGTATTAGACTCAATTATTCTTAATAGATTGTTTAAGAACTCTCTATCAGCTTGTTGCTTGTCCTCTATTGTTTTACCTACTAAATATGCGTAATCGTGAATACAAGCAGCAGGTCTTATATTCATACAATATATAGTATCAGGAACAAACTTTGCATTCCATCCACTACCTGCACCATTGCACCCGTTAGTTCTAAACTCTTCAGGCATACCAAAGTCGTTACTTAATTCTATACCATTAATTAACATCTTATTCCTTTTGTTAAAGCTTTTTCTATGCTCCAACCTCTTTTAAGTCTCTCTCGTATAGTTGTATATTTAATTCCAGTTTCTTCAGACCATAAAGCTATAGATTGTATCTTACCTTTAAATTCTAATAAATTATTTACACTTAAATTATTAGATTGCTCTTTTCTTGTTGCCCATCTACAATTTCCTATTTCATAATTACCGTAAACGTTTATTCTGTCTATAGTATGTGACTTAGATGGTTTATCTCCAACATCAGCATAAAAATCTTCTACTGTAGCATATAAAACTTTAATACCTTTAGCTCCATAATTCTTGTAGTCAGAAGATGTTTTAGTATTGCATCTATATCTCATAAGATTAAAAGCTCTTTTGATATCCT
>CAKZOX010000125.1 GCA_937138295.1 uncultured Campylobacteraceae bacterium | reverse complement strand
CATTTGGTTTGACTTTAGCCCTTACAAACAAAGATTTTGTAAAAGAAACTAATATTAGTAAAAATAAAGAATATTATCTAATGTCTTTTCTACCAATAAAAGATTTAGACAATGAAATAATTTCATACATAGTTATCTATGAAAAAAGTGAGCAAATTAAAGCATATTATTTAGAAAGAAATATATATACTATTTTAACTATGTTATTAATTCTATTTTTAACCTATGTATTCTATAAACAGAATAAAAATAAAATCATCCTAGAAAAATTAGTTGAAAATAGAACTAAACAGTTAAATGATGAACTTAAGACAAACCAGCAATTAAATGAAAATCTAAGTCTGATAAATGAACAATTAGAATTACACCAAGAAGAGTTACGTGTTCAAAATGATGAATTAAACCAAACAAAAATACAGCTTCTTGAAAAATATAATGAAATTGAAGCATTATTTAATAATATCAAAAACCCTACTTTCATTACAGATAAGGACTTTTATATTCTAGATAGTAACTATGAAGCAAAAAATTTATTTAAAATGTTCAAAAGTTTAAATCAAAATAAACAATTATTAAGTCTAGTAAATGACAAAAGAACATTCTTTAAATTAGTACAAGACAATGATGAATACAAATCTGTAACTATTCCATTTAAATGTCATAATCAAAATATCAAGAGATTTAAAACAAATATTATAAAACATCCAACTATTGAAAATCAATATGTAATTTCTTTAATAGATATAGAGAATGAACTTACATACTTAGAAGAACTAAGAAAAAAAGATTTAGTTATATATGAAAATGCAAAACTTTTATCATTAAAAGACATGATTAGTAATATTGCTCACCATTGGAGACAACCTTTAAATTTCATTTCAATTACAGCATCAAGTTCTAAAATAGAATTAGAGTATGATATGTCTGAAAAAGAAAAATTAATCTCAAATTTAAGTCAGATAAACTCTACAGCTAAAGAATTATCAAATACAATTGAAATGTTTGGAAATTATATAAATAAAGTAGATGAAGTAGTGACAATTTCAATAAAAGATATCGTGGATTATGCACTAAATATGCAAGATAATTTATTAAATGAATTAAATATAAAAGTAATCACTAATTTAAATGATTCTTGTCAAATAAATACATATAAAGAAGAATTCATAGAAGTTTTAATAAATCTAATAAATAACTCAAAAGATGCCTTTGAAAATAAAAATATTAAAAATCCTACTATTAAAATAGATTTAGAAGAATCAGATGAAAATGTTACTTTAAACTTCACAGATAATGCAGGTGGAATTCAAGAAGAACATTTAGAAAAAATATTTGAACCCTATTTTACAACTAAATTCAAAAATCAAGGTGTTGGACTGAGTTTATTCAATTCAAGAAGGATAGTCACAGAAAGATTAAATGGTCAAATTAATGTAGAAAATACAAATGACGGAGCTAAATTCTCAATCATTATTAAAAAGTAAGTAAAAGTTTATTTTACAGGGTCCAGGTTCAAGTTTTTTACTAACTCTATAGAAAAACATGCTCCGCCATTTTTATTTTCAACGGATATATTTCCATTATATTTTTCAACTATAACTTTTGAGATATATAATCCAACGCCTGTTCCACCTTTACTAGCTCTTCCTGTAACATTTGATTTAAATATATCATTTAACAACTCTTTTTTTATTCCACCAGCGTAATCTTGAAATAAAATTACATAAGAATTTTCTTTTTCTTCATAATCAATAAATATATCTCTTTTTTCAATTTCATTATCAATATATGAATTCCTTGTATTAGCAATTAGATTTATAAAAATATGTTTTATTTCACTTTCACATGCGTATATATTTAATTCATCTTTTATATTATTTATCACATGAATTTTATCCATACATAAATCAACTTTAATCAGTTCTAATACACTATTAAACATATCATTAAATATAAAAGGTTTAATGTTGTTATTTGGTTTAAATAAAGATCTAAAATCATCTAAAGTAGTAAGTAAATGATTAATTTGACCTTTCATTTCATCTATACTTTTCTCAGCATTTTTTTCATCAAACTGACCATATTTACAATCCATTCCTATTTCTTGTAACAAAAGCATAACAACACTCAAAGGTTGTTTCCATTGATGAGCAACTGCATCTAACATTTGTGAAACTACCGCACGTTTTTCTTGCTGTAAAATCAATTCATTCTTTTTATTAATTAATTTTATTTTATCTAATAGTTTTATTTGAAGCTTAGAAACTTTTATTTGAGTTTTAACTCTTTGTTTTAGTTCTTCTATTTTAATTGGTTTAGTTAAATAATCAACTGCACCATATTCAAAGCCTTTAACAATAGACTCTTCATCAGCTTTTCCAGTTAAAAACATATAAGGTATATGTTTGAGTTTCTCAATATGTTTAATTCTAGAAGCAACTTCATATCCATCAATTTCAGGCATATTTATATCTAATAAAATCAAATCAATATGGAATTTATCCAAAATATCTAAAGCAATTTTTCCATTTGAAGCAATTTTTATATCATAGTTATCTTTTAATATTGTTGCTATTAAATTTAAATTAGTTTTATCATCATCGACAATTAATATTGTACTTTTCATCTAATATCCAAAGATTTAAGTTTATCTGCAAGTTTTTCATTATCTAATGAATCAATAAGCTCAATTAGTTCATTTATTTGATTACTATCAAGTCTATTTTCTAAAGACTTAATAAGTTCTTTAAACCTTAGCTCTTCAATAAAATTGTATTCATTTAAATCAACTATCAAAGTATCAATAAACTCTTTTAATTCATTTGAATCCAAAATATTTATTTCAATATATGGCAATATATCTGCTTCAATTTCAGAGCACACTTCAGATAAAATAGATTTTAAATTATTATATAAATCTGTAACTTTATCACTATCTTCTTGAGATTCTATTTTTACACAGATTTTATTTAAAGTATCTATTCTAAGATTAGCTGAAGTACCTTTTAATTTGTGAATTAAGGCTTTAAACTTAGGTGTTCCAACTTTTATATCTTTAAATTTTCCATCAAAGTCATTATATTCATTATAAAACAAATGCATCATATTATGAACTTCTTCATCTTCAAAACCAATTTCATCTTTTAAAACTTTTATATTTAGATGCTTATTATTCACAATTAAAGTCTCATTTTTTGAAACTTCATTTATTTCAATTAATTCAAAATATTCTGCAATAGCATTTAAAAGTTCTTTTTTATCAATTGGTTTTTTAACATGAGCATTCATTCCAACTTCAAAACATTCTTGTGTATCCTTAGGTAGAACAGCAGCACTTAAAGCAATAATAGGTATTTTTTTATTTTTTAATCTAATCAACCTAGTAGCTTCCAAACCATCCATTTGAGGCATTTGGATATCCATAAATACTACATCATAATCATATTTTGATACAAGATCTACAGCTTCTTCTCCATTCCATGCTAAATCTATATCACCAAATCCAATTAGTGAAAGAATCTTCTTAATAACTATTTGATTTACTTCACTATCTTCAGCTACTAATGCTTTTTTAGACTCTTTTAAAACAGAATTAGTTTTAATTTTTTCTTGTTTAGTTTCTTCTTTTATTTCATTAGAATATGTAAAGGCAATATCAACATAAAAAGTAGTGCCTACATTTAAATATGATTCAAAATTTATCTTTCCACCCATCAACTCAACCAAATGCTTTGATATGGCTAAACCTAATCCCGTTCCTTGAAATTTTTTAGTGTTTGATAAATCACCTTGAGAAAATGATTCAAAAATGATATTTTTAACATCATCTGATATTCCTAAACCTGTATCTTGGATTTCAAATCTTAACTTAGTTTTAGTTTTATCTTTAAATTTTTGTATAACTTTTAATTGAACCTTACCTTCATCTGTAAACTTAATTGCATTACCAAGTAAATTATTTAGAATTTGATTTAATCTAAGTTCATCACCTAAAAGTATATTCTCTACATTTTCATCAATATTTAATATAAACTTCAAGTTTTTCTTTTTAATCTCAGGTTCAAACATATATTTAATGCCATTAATCATTTCTCTTAATTTAAAAGGTTCTTGTCTAATTTCAAATTTACCAGCTTGAATTTTAGAAAAATCTAATATATCGTTTATTATATTTTTTAGATTATTTGCAGAGTTTTTAACCATCATTAAATGCTCTTTTTTATCTAATTTTTCATCATCATTTTCTAGTAAAATATCAATAATTCCAATAATTCCTGCTAATGGAGTTCTAATTTCATGACTCATATTTGATAAAAATTCTGATTTTGCTTTATTTGCGTACATCAAGTTTTCATTAATAACACTTAACTCTTCTTGTGAAGCTATGGCTTCTTCTTCTGCAACCTTTGCCTCTTCAAGAGCTTGTTCTGCCCTTTCTTTTTGATAATTTGATTCATTAAGAGATTCCTTGAGCTTTTTCTCAGATTCTTCTAAAGCATAGTTTCTATTTTGAAGATTACTATTTAATTTTTTTATTTCATTTGAATCTAAAAGAATTTTATTATTTTGTCTAATATAAGAATAAACTAAAAATATCAAAAAACCTAAAAGTAAAGTTTGAATATATAACACTAGATTGTTTAGATTATTAAAATTATCTTGACTCTCTTTTATAAGTTTATTTTCATACAATATAAATTGATCAAAAATTAATCTTATTTCATGTAAATATTCCATACCTATTTTTGATGAAATTATATTCTTACTTAAATCTCTATTTTTCATAAGTTTAAAATTTAAAGTAACATCTAAATCTTTAAATCTAAACTCCAACAACTGTTCAATAGCTATTAATTTTCTTTTTTGTTCGTCAAACCTAACTAAATCTTTTAAAGCTTTGATATTTTTAAAAACTTCTTTTTTCAAATTTATATACTTATCTTTAAAAGTTTTATCATTAGTAATTATAAATTCTCTTTGATAGTTTTGTGATTCTCCAAGGTTTAAGTAAAATTCATTTGACAAAGTTATAATTTTTATAAGATGACTTTTATTGAATTCTAATGTGTTATAACTATTTTTTACATAAATAATAAATATTATATTTATAACAATTATTAGAGATAATAAAATGATTTTTGGATTTTTTAGAAGATTTATTCCCAAATCGTAACCCTTTTCGAGTCTATATTTTCAAGAGTTTTAATATCTAATAACTTCTTATCTAGATATTCACCTGATGTGATTTTATTTTCAAGTAAAAATAAAGCTTGTTTTTTCATATTAACTAACATTGGATAATTTAAATTTAAATCAAATTTATATTTATCTTTAGAGTAATCTATATACTCCTTATCATATTTAAGATATTTAACTAAAATATCATTTAAAACTTTTTCTTTATTAGATTCAAAAATTTCTTGCGCATCAATTAACGCTGATAAAATTCTCTTACTTACTTCTTGGTTTTGAGAATGAAATTTTTCATCTACACTTAGAACAAAATCAAATTTAAAGCTTAAGGGCATATCATAATATTTATAATTTTTAGGGTATTGTTTAGTTATCTTGTAAATATGAGGTTCCCATGCAAAAAGTGCATCATATTTATCTTCACCATAACTTTTAATTCTATCTTTAGGAGATACATTAACTAAATTTACATCAGCAAGTTTTAGATTATATTGTTCTAAAAATACACCCGTATAGAATTCAGTTGCAGTTCCTATAGTACTACCTACTTTTTTACCAACTAAATCAAATCCATCATTTATATTAGAACTATTTTTAGCAAGCATACCATTAATACTTGCTTGAGAAATTGAAGCTAGTATTTTAAAATTATTATTACTAAAACTATTTTTAACAGCTACATATTCAGTTGCAGAACTATATGAAACTTCACCATCAAGCATTGCTTTAAAAGCATCTCGACCTGTTTTATAACTCTTTATATTAGCATTAAGGCCATGTTTTTTGAAAAGTTCATTATCTTTTGCAATAAAAAACAACAATGATGCTTCACCATTATACATTCCAATATTTACATCAATATTGTTTTTAACTTGAGTATTACTATCTTTTATATCTTTATTTTCGCAACCTAGAAATATAAAAAACAGCGAAATTAAAACTAAAATTTTTGTGAAGTTTCTTTTCATTATTAATTCCTCTAATGTGTTATTTGATTCATTATATCTAATAACACATTAGATAAGCATCTATTTTAAACTTTTTATAATTAATTCATTAACAACTTTTGGATTTGCCTTACCACCCGTAGCTTTGAGCACTTGACCTACAAAAAAGCCAAATAGTTTATTGTTTCCTGCTTTGTATTTTTCTACATTTTCAGGATTTTGTGAAATCACATTTTCAATAATTGGTAAAATAACTGCAGGGTCACTTACTTGAACTAAACCTTTATCTTCTACAATTTTAGAAGGTTTTTCACCTGTTTTAGTCATTTCTTCAAAAACTTGTTTTGCTATTTTACTTGAAATAGTTTCCTCATCAATCATCTTAACTAATTCAGAAATCATTTCACAATTGAATTTTAATTCATCAATTGTCTTATCTTTTAACTCTTTAGCTACATCATTTGCTACAATATTAGCAATTGTAACAGGACTATTAAATATTTTTAAACTATCTTCATAAAAATTTGAAAGAACTTCATCCCTAGCTAAAATATTAGAAACTTCATTATTTAGTTTTAAGTCATTTGTATATTTGTCAAATAAAGCTTTTTGAGATTCAGTCATAGGTTCAGCTTCACCATGAACAACCTCTTTTTTTGTTTCAATTTTTGGTTTATTTTGAGTTTTTACTTCAGTTTTTGGCTTAGATTTTTTTGCCCAAGAATCTTTTAATCCAACAATTTTGTTAAACACAGGTTTATCATCACTATAATCTATAGGATCAGCATAAAAATATCCTTGTCTTTCAAATTGAAATCTAACATCAACTTTATCTGTAATAACAGCAGGTTCAATTAATGCATCTTTTATGATTTTTAAAGAATCAGGATTTAAATCATCTAAAGTTTCAGGTGCCTCATCTTTAAATAATCTATCATATAATCTAACTTCAATTTTTTTAGCTTCATTAACACTTACCCATTGAATAGCACTTTTTACTTTTATTCCACTTTTATCATTTCCACTTTTTGAAGCAGGATTATATTCAGCTCTAATCTCAACAATATTTCCATTGTCATCTTTTATAACTTCTTTACAAGTAATTATATACGCATGTCTTAATCTAACAGGTTGATCTATAGTTAATCTATTATATCCCTTTGGAGGATTTTCACTAAAATCTTCTCTTTCAATATAAACTTCTTTTGAAAATGGAATTTTTCTAGAACCCTCTTTTGGTACATCATGTGGATAATAAGATGCATCAATTTCCTCTACACCTTCAAAGTTTTCAATTACTACTTTAATAGGGTCTAATACACACATAACTCTTGGAGATTTTGTATTTAAATCATCCCTTATACAAAACTCTAATTGTGATACATCTACCATAGAATTAGCTTTAGCAATTCCAATTTGCTCACAGAAAGTTAAAATTGATTCAGGTGTATAACCTCTTCTTTTATATCCAGCAATTGTAGGCATTCTAGGGTCATCCCAACCACTAACTAATCCTTTATTTACTAGTTCAAGAAGTTTTCTTTTACTCATAACTGTATAGTTAATTCCAAGTCTAGCAAACTCATGTTGATAAGGTCTTGGTGGAGTTAATTGTAAAGTATCTAAAACCCAATTATAAATATCTCTATTATTTTCAAACTCTAATGTACAAATAGAGTGAGTAACACCTTCAATATAATCAGATAAACAATGGGCAAAATCATACATAGGATATATACACCAATCATCATTTGTTCTAAAGTGATGGGCATGTCTTATTCTATATAAAAGTGGATCCCTTAACTTCATATTAGCAGCACTCATATCAATCTTTGCTCTTAATACATGTTCTCCATCTTTAAATTCACCATTTTTCATTCTTTCAAATAAATCTAAATTTTCTTCAATACTTCTAGATGCAAATTCACTTCTTTTTCCAGCTTCAGTTACAGTACCTCTGTACTCTCTCATTTGCTCTTCATCTAAACTATCTACATAGGCTTTACCCATTTTAATTAATTCAATAGCATATTCATATATTTTAGGGAAATAATTTGAAGTAAACTGTACGTTTTCACCCCAATCATATCCTAGCCATGTAACAGCATCTTTTAATGCCTCAACATATTTTGTATCTTCAGTTGTTGGATTTGTATCATCCATTCTAAGATTACAATGACCATTATAATCCCTTGCTATTCCAAAATTGATGAAGATAGATTTTGCATGACCAATATGTGGAAAACCATTTGGTTCAGGTGGAAATCTTGTTACTATTTTTTCATATTTTTTTGAATTTAAATCCTCTTCAACAATTGCACGTAAAAAATCTTTATTTTCACTCATTATAGATAAACCTTTTTATTTTAAAAACTCTTATAAAAGCTTATTCTATCAAATATAATATTAATATATTTAGGCTTTTATAAATAATAGAATTGATAGATGAAATAATGATAAGGTTTTAAGAAAATAAGGAATAATAAGAAAAAAAAGGGCTAAAAAAAA
>CAKZOX010000124.1 GCA_937138295.1 uncultured Campylobacteraceae bacterium | reverse complement strand
TTTTCTAAAGTATCTTCAAGTTCAATTTCTCTTGCAACAGAAACACCATCTTTAGTAATGTTTGGAGCACCGAAAGATTTTTGTAATAAAACATTTCTTCCTCTTGGTCCCATTGTAACTTTTACAGCATTTGCTAGTTTCTCAACACCTGAGTATAATTTATTTCTTGCGCTATCACTAAATGTAATTTCTTTTGCCATCTTACATAACTCCTATAATATTTTCAAGATTTAATACAAGGTATTCTTCACCTTCTAATTCGAACTCAGTTCCTCTGTATTGTTCAAAAACTACAGTATCACCAACATTTATATCTTCAACTTTTGTTCCAACTGCAACTACAGTAGCAGTGTTTGGTTTTTCTTTTGCAGAATCAACTAAGATAATTCCGCTAGCAGTTTTCTCTTCAACTTCTGTTCTTTTTACAAGAACTCTTTCACCAAGTGGTTTAAAATTCATAATTTCATCCTTTTAATTAAAAAGTTTTCTAATAAAACTTAGATTTTAGCACTCTAAATTTCTAAGTGCCAAAATTTTATAAAATTTTTTTAAATTTGTCAAGTACTTTGAGTTAATTTGACTAAGAGTATATAAAAGTGGAGTATATCTAAATTTTTATTTATGTCTGTTTATATATTTTAAAAGTATTTCTTCTAGGGAGTTTTTAAGGTTATCATCTAAGGAATTCATAGTGTCAATACATTTATTTGCAAGTTCATTTGCAGCTTTTATTGCTCCATCTAAACCTAATAAATTTACAAAAGAGTTTTTAGCACTATCATTTGAAGTAGTTTTACCAGCTTCTTCTTCACTTTGAGTTTCATCAATAATATCATCTTGAATTTGAAACAATAAACCTAAATCAATTCCAAAATCATAAAGTTTTTCTTGAATTTCTAAATCGTACTCACTAATAATTGCACCCATTTTTAAACTAGCTGCAATTAATTTTGCAGTTTTATGAATATGTAAGTACTCAAGTTGATTTAATTCTAGTTTTTGATTTTCAAAATAGCAGTCAATTGCTTGACCAATAATCATTCCATTAATTCCACCATCACTGCTTAATGTTTTAATTAAATCTATTTTAATGTCATTTGATAATGATGCATTTGCAATTAAATTAAAAGCATGAGTATTTAAAGCATCGCCAACAAGTATAGCTGTAACTTCATCATACTTTTTATGGATAGTTTCAAATCCTCTTCTTAAATCAGCATCATCCATTGCAGGTAAATCATCATGAACTAAAGAATAAGTATGAAGATACTCTAATCCTAAAGCAACATCAAGTGAATTATCAATAAGAAGTGATTTATTTGATTTTACAACCGAAAGTAAAAGCATAGGTCTAAATCTCTTGCCACCTGCTTTTAACATACAATGTAAAGCATCTTCAAAAATAGGATGAAATGTTTGAGATTTTGGAAGATTATCTAAAAGATAATCTTCAAATTTAGTTAGAAGAGCTTTCATAGATATTTTATTAATCTATTTTTGACCAAATGAACCCATGTTACCAAACATGTTCATTGCCATCATTTTTTTATTTTCATCAGATTGCTTAATAACATCATTCATAGCTGAAATTAATAAAATCTGTAATGAATCTTTATCTTCAAGTAAAGAATCATCAATTTGTAAATCTACTACTTCTGAATTTCCATTAATAGAGATTTCTACCATTCCTCCACCTGCTTTAGATGTGAATAGTTTTGATTCATTTTGTTCTTTAGCTTTATCAGCCATTTCTTGAACTTGACTCATCATGTCATTTAAATTAAGATTTTTTAAATCTATTCCATCAAACATGATCAGTCCCTACCAATTCGTGAGTAATTAAATCAATATTATTTTTTTCATCAACTAAAACAACTGTTGGTTGATAATTGTCTAATTCTGATTCATCATAAGAAGCATAAGAGATAACAATAATCTTATCACCTATCTCTACTTTTCTAGCTGCAGCACCATTTAAGCACATATCTTTGCTTCCTGGTTCACCTTTTATTACGTATGTTTGGAATCTTTCACCATTGTTGATATTTACAATATCAACTTTTTGTCCAACTCTTAACTTTGCAGCATCCATAAGCTCAGAATCAATAGTAATTGAACCGATGTAATTTAAGTTTGCATCAGTTACTGTTGCTCTATGTATTTTGCTATATAGCATATCAAAAGTCATAAATTCGTTTTCCTTTTAAATTGTTAACAAGTTTAAATACTAATTTACTTTTCTTTATTTTAACGAATTTTAACAAAGATTTATTAAATTTTAATAAAAAACAATTTTTTATTTTTTTTTAAAGCTAAATAACTATACTTTTACACAATTTGACAAAAGAAAAAAAGGATAAATATGAAAAAAATTATTCTAGTATTTTTAGCGCTTTGTGGTTTTTTATATGCAGCTAATCCTATTGCTGTTATGAAAACAAACCAAGGTGATATTGAAATAGAATTAAGACCTGATATTGCTCCAAAAGCAGTTGAAAACTTTGTTACACACTCTAAAAATGGATATTATGATGGTTTAATTTTCCATAGAATCATTAAAAACTTTATGATTCAAGGTGGAGATCCAACAGGAACAGGTAGAGGTGGAGAATCTATTTGGGGTGAACCATTTGAAGATGAATTTTCACCAAATGCAATTTTCGATAAACCTGGTATCTTAGCTATGGCAAATGCAGGAAGAAATACAAATGGAAGTCAATTCTTTATCACAACTGTTCCAACATACTGGTTAAACGGAAGACATACTATATTTGGTTATGTAATTAAAGGTATGGATGTTGTTAAGAAGTTAGATAATGTAAAAACAGCTGGAAGATATGGTGGAGATAAACCTTTAGAAGATCAAAAGATCATATCTATCAAAATAAAATAAAAAGTAGGATAATTTTCCTACTTTTAAACGTAGTTAATAATTAGTTTTTAATTTCTAAAGACGCTACTAAATCAATAAATTTAATGAAGTCAAATGGCTTTAATAAATACTCAGTAACTCCATACTCTTTTGCTTTGTTAATATATTCTGTTTCTGTATGAGCAGACATAATAATTACAGGAATTTTTACACCCTTATCAGAAAGCTCTTTTAATAACTCTAATCCATTCATATGTGGCATGTTGATATCTGTAACTATTAAATCAATATCACTGTTTGCATCAACTACTTCTAATGCCTTTACACCATTTGTAGCTGTTACAAAATTAGCTTGTAACTTAGTTAAAGCATCTGTAATAATTGATAATAAATCTTCTTCATCTTCAACAAAAAGAATTTTTAGTTGTCTTAATTTATTAATTTTTTCTTGCATCTTAATCCCAATTTTTTATTTAGTGTTGTAGTTCTTCTTTTGAAACTACTTTTTCTATATCCATAATAACCAACATTTGATTATTGTCTAATCTAACATAACCTTTAAGGTACTTAGATGGTATAGCTGAACCCATCTCTGAAACAGGTGCTAATGCTGAAGTGTCTAATCTTTGAACATCATCAACTAAATCAACTATTATACCAATCATTCTGTTGTCTTCTGTAATTACAGCAATAACTGAAGTATTTTCATCATAAACAGGATTATCAGTTGTGTTAAATTTAATTCTTATATCTAAAATAGGAACTACTTCACCTCTAAGATTAATTAAACCTTTTACCCACTTTGTAGTGTTTGGTAACTGAGTAATATTATCTGGGTATGTAAGAATTTCCCTAATTTTAGGTAGTTCAATTGCATACTTCATAGCGCCAAGTTCAAATGTCATAAATTCGCTAGTATTCGCATAATCTATGGTAGAAGATGTTTCGTCAATTCTTTCTTCCATTGAAGTCCCTTCAGTAATTTTAGATAATCTATTTTAAGAGTTAGATAACTTTTAAATATTTTATCTTTTTTCAACTTTAAAAACGGTACAACTTACCTTGAAATCTAAATTTTCTAAAATTATTTTATCATCTTTTACTAATTTATCCAAGGAAGTTTTTTTATTATCTTTAGAAATTTCAATTTTTCCATCTTTTATTTTATTTTCATAATGGTTAATTTTATACTTTTCATTAAGATAATCTATTTGGTTTTGATATTGTTTTAGGTTTAAAGAAACTTCATTTCTTAAGCTTGATTTCATTTGAGAGAGTTTATTTTCTTCATACTGAATTTTTTGTTTCAATCTATTTTCATATGAAGATTTTATAAGATCTATTTCTGATTGAATTATCTTAAATTTTGATTGAACAGAGTTTTGTTTAAATAAATTAACTAAATTATTTATAACTTCTTGTTTCTTATTTATATGATTTACATAGTAATTATTTATTTGCGTATGTAAATTGTCTAAATAAATTCTATGTTCATTTATATCAGGTAGTGCAATTTCAACAGCATTTGATGGAGTTGCTGCTCTAACATCAGCTACAAAATCACTTATTACATAGTCAATTTCATGACCAACTGCAGATATTATAGGTGTGTTTGCATTGAAAATTGCATCAGCTACTAATTCTTCATTAAAAGCCCAAAGGTCTTCAATACTTCCTCCACCTCTTCCAACAATCATCACATCAGCATTTAAACTATCTGCATATTTAATTGATTGAGCAATATCATAAGCAGCACCTTCACCTTGAACTAAAGTGTTAATCAAAGTAAACTCTACTAATGGCCACCTATGATGAGCTACTTTTTTCATATCTTCAATAGCAGCTCCAGTTGCACTTGTAACTAACACTATTTTTTTTGGATATTTAGGTAACTCTTTTTTAATATCAGGATTAAAATATCCCTTTGCTTGAAGTTTCTTCTTTAATTGTTCATAAGCTAAAGCTAAAGCACCTTGACCTGAGGGTTCAATTTTATTACATAAAATTTGATAATTACCCCTTGGCGCATATACAGTTAAACTTCCTCTAATAACAACCTTTTGTCCAACTTCTAATTCAAACTTTAAGTATTTTCTATTTCCTTTAAACATAACACATGAAATAGAAGAATTAGAATCTTTTACTGAAAAATAAATATGTCCTGAAGAATGATAAGTTAAGTTAGAAACTTCACCTTCTACATAAACTTGCATAAAGGTAGTTTCTAAAAGTGATTTTATTTGTGCATTTAGGGATGTTACACTTAAAGGATTATTCAAAATAATCCTTATATTTTTTTTGCGATAATAAGTGTTGAAATATTCATAGAGAAAGCTTTTACATGAACAGGCTTTAAACCTGCAATTTCTAACTCTTTACATAAGTTTTCAGTTGTTAAAAACTCATCAATTGAATTTGGTAAATAAGTATAAGCTTCTTTATTTTTTGAAATCATTCCACCTAAAGTAGGCAAAATTTTATTCATATAAAAATCTGTTAAGTGATCAGTTAATTTTTCTTTTTTATTTTTAGTAAATTCATTGATTACAACTAATCCATCTTTTTTTAGAACCCTTGCAAACTCATGGAAAGCTTCTTGTCTTTGTACAACATTTCTAATTCCATATGAAATTGAAATAATATCAGCACAATCACTATCTAAAGGCATATCAGCAGCACCTGCTTCAATAAATTCAACTTCAGGAAGCTTCTTTTTTCCAACTTCCATCATACCAACACTTGGATCTACTCCAACTATTTCATTGATTTTTACATTTTCTTCATTAGCCATTTTTTTCCAAAAAAGAATCATATCACCTGTACCACAAGCAACATCAATGATCTTAGGAATTTCTTTTTTATTATATAAATCAAAAGTTTTTTTACAAGCTTTATTTCTCCAAGATTTATCAATTCCCATTGATAAAACTCTATTGGCAACATCATAAGTTCCGGCTATATCATTAAACATTGATACTATTTTTTCTTGTTTACCCATATCTTTTAAATCCTATATTACATATTTTCCAAAAATTAGACCGATTAAAAAACCTACATTTAAAGCAACTACAAAATACATAATATTTAGTTTTTTATCGCTTTTTGGAATTCTTGAAACTATTTCTTCTTGAGCTTGTAAAGTTTTTTCAAAATTATTTGCAGATGTTTGTAAGTTTTTAGTTGCTTTTTTTATCGCAATTTCTGAAAACTCCATCTTTTCAACAAGCTCTTTTGCTTGTTTAAAGCTCATATCACTCATTTTTTAATATCAATCCATCTATCTAAATCACAGAATATTTTATTTAAAACACTTAAGACATAATCTTTAGCTTCTGTTTGTATTCTTCTAAAAAATAGATACTTTCTAGCACTATCTATATCACCTAATTCTTTTGCTTGCATAGCTTTTGCTGCAAAATCAGTATTGTTGTAAGCCATTTCCCAAACCGTAGAACCTAAATATCTACTCATTGTAATAACCTTATCATTTTTCACAGGGAAAAACTTAGGATCTTTTACAAAATCACAAATTACTGAATTTGATTCTAAATATTTATGTCCGAAAAAGTTTATAAATTGTTCTTCAATGTACTCAGGTTCCATTGAAATAGCTCTATTTAAAGCAAAAAGCATATTATCTTGAGAGTTGGCTTCGATTTTTTTAATTTTTTTCATAGTAGCAATAGCGTTCTTACCATCAAGTTCACCATCACCTAAAGGAATAATCCATTTAACATTTCCAAAAGAACCAACTTTTTTAATCTCTTCAAGTACCAAAGATGAAGTTTTGTTTCCACCTACATCTACTATAACTTCATGGTTATCATCCATTAAAATCAACTCATCTAATTCAGTTAATTTATTTGTACCTAACATCTTTTTATTTACAATTTCTGTTCTTGTAAATGATTGAGAATCATTATTTTCATCATCAATTTCAATGTAAGTGATTTTTTTACCATGTTTTTTATAAAGATAAGGAGCAATAACTTGCATTGCAACTGTTGACTTTCCAACACCACCCTTAGTTTGAGGAATTATAATCATATATTACACCCTTGCTTTTTGTTTCATATACTCAACAATTTTGCCATGAAGTCTGCAGTAAACTCTATTTAGTGATATTTCATAGCCATAAAGTTTGACAATTTTATCGTAATTTTCATTAATTCCGTATACTAGCCATGTCTGTATATCGTCATAAGATTCAAATTCGTAACCAAATGATTTAAGTAATCTATTTGTATAAGAATCAACAACCATATACTCTTGCAAACATCCATAACATAAAATTGCATCAGCAGTTTCAGGACCAATTCCCTTTTGAGAAAGTAACCATTGTCTATCTACGTTTTTACAAAAACTATCAAAATCACCAAACTCTTCTAATATATTTTTTGCAATTTGTTTTAATCTTTTTGATTTTTGATTTTTAAAACCACTTGGAGCAATTGCATTTATAAAAATATCTATGTCAATTTCAACAATATCTTCTAGTGTTTTTATATTTAAATTATGAAGATTTTCTAAAGATTTTTCAACATTTGTCCATTTAGTATTTTGAGTTAATATTGAACCTAAAAAAATATCAAACTGAGAGTTAGATGGCCACCAATTTAATGGCTCATCATCAATAAGATTTTTATTTTTTAGAAATACTAAAAGTTCAAAGGAGTTATTTATCTCAGTCATTCCAAGCTTCTGTAATACTAAGTTCTTTTTTATCACATAATTTTTTAATTTTAAAACTTTTAACTGCGTTTCCTTCTTCAATATCTACTACCATAATTTGAAGAATTGATTTACAAGAACTAGGAACTTCAAAATGACCACCTATTCCTGTTTTAGCCTTTTGAATAGGTATTTTTTTATCAATACCAATAACATTGTCTCTACATCCTGTTAATCCAATATCAGTTAAATATGCACATCCATCAACTATTTGTAAGTCATCAGTTCCCACATGAGTGTGAGTTCCACATAATGCACTTATATCTTCTTTAAACATCATGAAAGCTGTTCTTTTTTCACTAGTTGCTTCAGCATGAAAATCAACAAAAATATTTTCAACACCTTCTTCTTTTAGTTCTTTAATAACTTCAGTTCCCCAGTTAAATGGGTTTTCACAAGTTGGCATTGAAAATTGACCCATTAAATTTACAACAGCCAATTTTTCTATTGTTTCATCTAATTTTTTTACTTCAAAAACTTTTACACCTGTTCCTGTTAAACCTTTTGGATAGTTATCAGGTCTCAATACAGGTTTTGTTTCTAGTAATAGAAACATATCTTTTTTCTTATCAAAGGTATGATTTCCACCTGTTATACAATCAATACCACATTTTAAAAGTTCATCACAATTTTTAATTGTTAGTCCAAATCCATGACTAGCATTTTCACCATTTGCTATTACAAAATCTATGTTAAATTCATCCCTTAATTTAGATAAATTTTCTTTTATTATTCTTCTTCCAGGTCTTCCTACAATATCACCTATAAAAGCTACTCTCAACTCATTCCTTCATTTTACACTATTGTTAATCTAACTTCAAAGATAGCACCATTTTTATTATTAAATGCTTTAATACTACCACCTTGCTGTTCTACGATGTTTTTTGCTACATTTAAACCTACACCCATTCCACTATGTTCTTTATTTGAGATAAATGGATCAAAGATATTTGGTAAAATTTCTTCATCAATTCCACCTGCATTATCTTCAAATTTAACTACAATTTCCTTATCTTCAATATAAATATTTATATTTAAACTTCTATTTGAATAGCTATCAATTTTTATTAATTCATCTAAGGCATTATTTATAATTATAATCCATACCTGCTCAATTCTTTGTTTTTGAACATTTGTTATATATTCATATTTATTTTTGTCAAGCTCACCAATTTCAAATAAATCATCCTTTAAATAAATAGGAGCAACTTGTTTTGATCTATTATAAGCCATAGTTAAAACTGTAATTAATGTTGAATAAATATTTGTAGGTTCTTTTGTTTCTTTTGTTTTTTGAGATATTTCTCTCATAGATTCAACAATATTTGCAATTCTAGCTAATCCATCTTCTATTTTTTGTTTATCTTCTATCATTCTAGTTTTTATATCACTATCAGGTAAATCCTCAATATCATAACCCATTAATTCAAAACTACCTTTTATATATGTCAAAGGAGTATTGATTTCATGGGTAATACCAGCTGCTAGTGAACCAATAGAAGTTAGTTTTGCATTTTTGATTTGTTCTTGCTTGTGAATTTCATCTTTTTGTCTACTCTTTTCAAGTTCTTCTTTTATCTTTTTTTCAAGTAGCTGATTGATTTCTTGTTGTTTTCTTTTATCTTTTAATGAACTTACAATTAAAACTATAGATTTATTATCAGGCATAATACTAAGCGTCATTTCTAAATGTATTTTATTTTTTGCAGAATCTGAAAATACTTTCTCTATATTAGATATTTTTCTTAAATCTTTTATTTCAATAAGTAAATCATTTACCTTATTTTCATCTTCATTTATTAAATCTTTGAAAGTAATATTTTCACTTAAATCTTGATATGAATATTTAAATAAATCACAGAAAGATTCATTAAACTTCTTAAACCTACCCGCTAAATCCATAATTGCAATACCATTATTAACATTATTAAAAATAGCATTATACTGACTTAACTGAAAATCTAAATCTTTATAAATCTCTTCAACTTTCTTTTTTTGAGTAATATTTTCACTTATAAATTCAAATCCTATAACTTCATCAAAGTCATTTCTAATTGGTTCAATCACACTATTAAACCAAAATATATCCCCATCTTTTTTAATACCTTTTATTTCTAAGTTATTTAACTTTTGAGATTGTACTTGTTTCCATAAATTTTCAAAAAAGTTTTTTCCAAGTACATTATTTAATAAGATTTTATAGCTTTGACCAATTAACTCATTTTTAGTATATTTTGTGAAGTTACATAAAGCTGAACTTACATCAGTTATTTCACCATTTATATTTGTTGTCAAAATCATAATATTTTTATCAATGAAATCTAAATTTCTGTTTAGTTCTTCAACCTCTGCAACTTTTTTATCATTTTGATCTTTTAAACTAACCAATTTTAATTTAAAGCTACTTGCTGGATTTGAAAACACCATAGCTAAAATAAATGAAACAATAATTACTATAAAAATAGTGTAAATAAAACCTTTATCTAAATGCAAACTAAGCTTTGCATCTAAGTTATATTTTTTTGATTGGGAAACTATAATGTATTCTAAATAATCATCTATTTTAATGATTTTAGAAGCAAATTTACTACTAAAGTAGTTATTAGTATTTTTTATTGTTTTATAATTTTTAGGGTAGATGTCTTTTAGGTTTTTATTAAAATTTATAGAGTTTAAATTTTTTGTATTGCCTATGTCAAATAGATAATTTCCATTTTTATCAAAAACATTATAAATAGTATATAAAGCTCTTGTTTTAAATAAATTAGAAATATCATATACTATTTCTAGTATTTCATTATTATCTTTTTTTACTAAATAGATTTTGTCATTGTCAACAACTTTTTTTAAAGTAAATTCTTGGAGAGGTTGTTTAATTAGTTCTAAGTAATAATCTCTTTTTTTTAATAAATTTGTTCTATCATTTAAATTAAAGTAATTTATTTCTAAAATATTTTCATCATTAAAATCAACCTTTTTTACATTTTTGAAGTTTTTTATTTGTTTGATTATATCTATTTTATTCTCTATTAGTTGAATTGATTTTGCGATAACTTTAGTTTTTAAATCAATATTATTAAACAAAATATCTCTGTCATTTTCCTCTTTTAGAGATATTTTAGTTGATGAACTAAAATAATAATTTACAGCTGTTATAATAAAAGAGAATAATAAAAAAGCAAAAAATAGTCTTAGGTAAAAATTAGTTTTCATATTTTTATCTCCCGCTAACTTTGCTTTAATTTTAAATAAAATTCAGTTTTATTGTCTCTATTTTCAAACCAAATTTTCGAATCAGTTTTTTCTACTAAAAGTTTTATAATATAAAGATTTACATTTAAATCTTTTAATAAAAGTTCATTATCTTTTGATTCTAATATTTCTGATATTAAATTAGAGTTTGAGTTAACTGAGTTATCACTATATTTTAATAAAATATTTCCATGGTCTGAAATAACAATTAAATCTATTTTAGGATCTTCTATATTTTGTTCATCAAACTGCTCAAATGAATACTTAAATAAACTTACGACTATATGTTTTATTTCAATAGGTGTGCCATAACATTCAATATCTTTATTTGCATCTAACTTTATTTTTACATTATGATGATTAATATCATTTTGACAAGTCGTCATAGCGTCTTTTAAAACTGAGTGCAAATTATATTTATTATGTTCATTATCTTTTATAAACATTGATTTAAAATTATTTAAAGAAATTGATAAATTTTTTAATTCATTTGTTATATTTTTATGAATATTAAGTAATTTTTCATCTTCTAAACCATTTTCTAAAAAATAAGCACTAAATTTAGTTAAATCAATATGAATATTTGATATTGGTTTTTGCCATTGATGAGTTAGAGAATCTAGAATTTTAGACATCAACTGAACTTTCATCTTATCCTTATAGTTTTCTTCTTTTATTTGAATTTCATTAAGTTTATTTGATAACTCTTCTTTTAGAAAATCATTAATTTTAGTCATCTGTTTATTATCAGAAATATCAGTTAGTATCATAGAATAAAATGAAATTTCACCTTTTTCATTATAGTTAGGAATCACAACACCCTTAGACCATAATACATTTCCATAAATATCTTTATTTTTAAATTCACCTTCCCAAAGTTTATGTTCATTTAATTCTTCTTTTATCTTATCTAAGAACTTAGGAGAAACATCGCTAGGAATTAATATTTCATACTTTTTACCTATTAGGTCTTTTTGAGTGTGAGCACTCCATTCACAAAAACTTTTTGTGGCAAAAACAATATTATTATTTAAATCTAGTTTTAGCATCAATACATGTTTATCTATTGCTTGCATTATCTCATTATAATCATGTTTGTATTTTTTTTGTTCTGTATAACTTGATAGATAATAAAAAGTTAAAAACATTATTAATAAATATAAAGCTAAGATACTTATGTAAATCAATAAAAAGTTAAAATCTATTTTACTAATGTGAGTATTTGAAATATTTTTATAAACTAAAATATCTTGATTTTCAATATTCTTCAAAAAGCCAAAATATTTATGACTTTCATTTTTAAATAGATAAAAATTTTCACTATCTTGAAGATTAAACTCTTCTAAAAAATCATTTTTGTTTACAAATTTTAAAGAAAACATTATTAGAGAATCTAATTCATTAAAAAAATTATCTAAATCAAAATTTACTTTTGTAATTATAGTTTGAGAATCTTCATTTTCAAAAAAATAAAACACTATCAGTTTTTTTTCAAAATTAAATTTAACCTTTTTTTCTAGTATATTTGAATTTTTAGCAAGTAATATTTCATTTTCTATTGAAACTAAATTTTTATGAACTTTTAAATCATTTAAAAAAATTAATTCAGCTAAGTCATTATAGTTTTTTAAATGATTATTGTATTGAAGATTAAAATTATTAAAACTCTCTTTTTTAAAAAAATCTATTTGTTTATTTTTATATATTTCAAGGGTAAAAATTGTAATAAAAAGAAATATTACAAAAGTTACCCAATAACTAACACTTGGAAAAAGTTTCCTCATATACGTTCTACTACTGTTTTAAAACTCTTTGAATCTCACTATTTAAAAACTGTAAAGACTCAAATGGTTTCATTACAAAGTCTGTAGCACCCTTTTTATGTGATCTTAAAACTTTATCTAACGTAGAATATGCTGTCATCATTATTACTTTTTGATCTTCATTAGCTTCTTTGATTTTATCAAGAAAATCCAATCCATTCATTTGAGGCATCATTATGTCAAGTAATACAATATCATATTTGCCTGAACAAACAGAATCAAGTGCTGTTAAAGGATTTGAATAAGTAGTTACGCTATATTCGTTGTTTCTACTTAAAAATCTATCTAGTACATTTAAAATTTCTACTTCATCATCTACTATTGCTATTGAATATTTACTCATTTTCTCTCCATATTTTTAATGAAAAAGTTCTTTTGCAGCTTGTTTCATAAGAGTTTCTGTTTTTTCTTCTAAAATTGTATCTAGAACTTCAAAAACACCTAAACTTGCATTTTCAACCATTGTTGCTTTATCTTCTATCATCTTTTTAGAACATGCAATTTCAGTTCCTGAACAAGAAGAAGCAAGAATATTAGCTTCATCATGAACAATTTTATGATATTTTTCAAGAGATTTATAAGATGGAAGATAACTAAACTCTTGTTTTCCAAGACCTGTATCATACCACTTACCAAGTCTACAGTTATGATGGTCAACTGCTTTAAATTGATGTTCCCCACCAAAGATTAATTGATACATATTGTTTTTATAAATAATATGATCTAGTTTAGCAAGATTTATAAAGATTTTATTTGAAATACTATGTACTTCATATACAGATCTATTAGAATTTCTTTGAAACTTGTTCATAAGACTACCAAGAGTATCAACACTTTCTTTAGTTTCAATTACAACTTTAGAAACAATATCAGAGCTCTTTTTAATTTTTTGAGTTTCGGCTTGAATTGTATCAACTACATCTTTTATTTGTTTTGCTGCATCTGCACTTCTGTTTGCAAGGTTTCTAACTTCTTGTGCTACAACAGCAAAACCTTTTCCAGCTTCACCGGCAGTTGCTGCTTCAACAGCTGCATTTAGTGATAAAATATTTGTTTGGAAAGCAATTTCTTGAATGATATTAATAACTGAAGAAATATCTTTGCTTTTAGATACAAGTGAGTTTACAACTTCATTTTCTAAATTAATTTGATTTTCAAGGTGTGCTGTTTCTTCTACAATTTTATTTGTAAGACTTAAACCTTGTGTTGAACCTTGAGCTGTATCTTTAGATTCTTTCATCATTTCTTCTAAATCTTCTAAAAGATTAGAATACGTAGTTTGTGTATCATATAATGACTTAGTCATATTTGCACTATGCTTATAAAGAAGTCCACCTTCTTTGTTATCATGAATAGATGTTTTCTTTAAGGCAACAATAGAATAACCATTATAACTTTTTAAGTCAATACTAGCTTCACAATCAGCTAGTATAAGTGTTTCACTACCATTTCTTATTGCGTCTAAAACAGGTGTTGCATTTGGAATATTGTGGGAAGCCAATCTATTTTTAAATACTTCACTTCCATTTGAGTCAAATACAACTAAACCCTCTTCTTGAGAATGTGATGCTATTTGCTTAAATAATTCAATTTCTTCTTCATATTTAGAAATATCTATTTGTTGGTGGGAATCAACTTTTGCTTGAAGAGTTGCTAGTTGTTCATCTTTAGAATTTAATTGAGCTTTTAATACCTCTATTTCATCTTTTAATCGTCGATTTTCTTGTTCAAGTTTTTTATTTCCAAACAACATTGAAGTATCCTAGTGATTTAATTATATTAATTGTATCTTCTTTGCTTTAAAATAACGTTTAATTACATTAAAAATTAATTGCACACCTATAACTTTGTGCAAAAACTATTTGAAAATTAAATCCACCCAATTGTCCTGTAACATCTAAACATTCACCTATAAAGTAAAGATTTTTTTGTAGATTACTTTCAAATGTTGAATGATTTATTTCATTTGTATTTATTCCACCTTTTGTAACTTCAGCTTTTGTATAACCAAAATTACCAGCAGGAGCAAACTCATAATATTTAATAGTTTTTATTTTTTGTAGTTCTTCATTAGTTAATTTATTTATTGGCTTATCTTTTATATCAAGACTTTCTAAGAATTCTAAAATAAATCTTTTAGGTAAAGGAATAGCTGTAGAGATATTTTTATTACCAACTAAAAGTTTATCTATGTTTTCTTTTGGTAAAAAATCAACTGCAATCTTTCCTTTTTGCCAAAATAGTGAAGAAGTTAAAACAACTGGACCACTGCATCCTTTGTGGGCAAAAAGTAATGAACCTTCAAACTTTCTATTATCAATAAAAATATTAGCATATAAAGAAACTCCAGCAAGTTTTTTGAACCAAAACTGATCTTTTTGTACAGTATAACCAACTAACGCAGGCTCACATTTTTCAATAGTATGTCCAAATTTCTTAGCAATATCATAAGCTACACTTGATGCTCCTAAAGCAGGATAAGATAATCCACCACTTGAAACTACTACTTTTTTTGCTAATATTTTTTGTTTATTTGTTTTTATCTCATATACATCATTTTTAAATTCAAGGTCTAAAACCTTTGTATCTAAATACTTTTTAATATGACTTGTAAGTTTTGAAAACATATCAATTACATCTTGAGAACTATTACAAAAATATGTTCCTTTTACTATTTTTGGATTTAACTTAGGATGAACATTATTTTTATTTAAAAATTCTAATAAATCCTTATTTGAGTACTCTTTTAAAAGATTACTAACTAAACTTTCATCTCCAAGATAATTTTTTGATGTAATTTTATCATTCGTGATATTACATTTTGAACCACCTGAAACCTTAAGTTTTTGTGCAAGTTTTGTATTTGTTTCTATAATACAAGCATTTTTATATTTTCTTTTATTAAGGTAACTTGCAAACATTAATCCGCTTGCACCACCACCGATAATAGCTACATCATAAATCATATTTTTTTCTTCGCTGTGAAGATATTAACTCCATCTTTATATTCATATTTAAGTTCATAATTATTTGCTTTTAAAATATTATATGTGATATATAAACCTAAACCAAATGAATCTTTGGGTTTTTCTTCATTTTTGAAAAATGGTTCAAAATAACTATCCAATTCATAATCTAATTTTTTTCCCTCATTAATAAAAATCACATCTTCATTTTCATTTGAAATTGTAACTTGCTTACTTGTAGAGTATTTAATAGCATTATCAATTAAATTTTTAATTGCAATTGAAAAAAGTTTATAGTTTACATTTATTTTTTTGTTATCATATTTTTTTGTAACTTGTTCTTCTTCAACCATCAAGATATCCATTGCATTATCAACAATATCATCTAAAAAATAATTATTTTTCTCAACATTTTTTGATGATGAAATTAATTCTTCAATCGTAGCAAACTCATTTATTAAACCTTCAAGCCTATTAAATACAGATTTTAATTTTTCATTATTTGCTTCATTTTGATCAAGTTGAGTTAAAAATTTACCCTTTGTAATTGGAGTTTTTAATTCATGCATTATATTTCTAATAAATACATTTCTTGATTCTTTAAGATTTTTAAGTTTAGTTGCACTTTCTTTAAATTCTAAAGCTAATAGTGTAACTTCATCTTTTCCCTCTAAATCACAACAATCAAAATCAAACTCTTCATCTCCTAGATTTTTAACTTTGTCTTTTAAAAGTCTTAGGGGAGTAAGTTTTCTTAAAGTGATAATGTAAAGCAAAATTATTGTCGAAATAACAATTAAAAATACCAAAATTATGTATATATGAGTACTTGTATTTAAAGTGTGGTCATCTCTTATTAAGAAAGTTCTATTATTTGTTTTAAGATAAATGTAGTTGTGATCATCTAAGTATAAAACCCTAAAAACTCCATCTCTTCTATTATCTTTTTTATCTAGTAAAACTTTTGTTTTTGGATTGTATGTTATGGCATTTATATTACCCATAGGCTCAATAAGTTTATATTGAATATCAACTAAACTTTGATGAAATTCTTCATCAAAAGTTTTAGTTTCAACATATTTTCTTATTACCATTTTAGCAACAGGCAAATACTTATCGAATAACTCAGTCTGCTTCTTACTATAATTGTGAGTCATTAAAACAAAAAAACTAACTATAACTAATAATAAAGTTATAAAAAAACTAACACTTATAGTAAAAAATATCGACTGTCTATTCATTGTGTAAATTTATATCCCATTCCCCTGATTGTTAAAAGATGTTTTGGTTGCTTAGGATTTTCTTCTATTTTATGCCTAATTCTATTAATTATTACAGCTAATGAACCAGAATTATCATAATCCTGATTAAGTAAATCACTCTTATCAAAAATTTCAACCCTTGAAACTACAAAACCTTCTCTTTTAAGAAGTAAAGATAAAACTTCATATTCAGCAGCTGTAAACTTGATAAGTTTTTCATCTTTGTAAATTTCTCTTTTCTCTTCATCTAAGACAAAAGTTTTACCAACTTCAACTTCTTTTTCTTTGTTATTATATCTTCTTAAAATAGTTTTTATTCTTACTTCAAGTTCTCTTGGGTCATAAGGTTTAGGCAAATAATCATCTGCACCTAAATCCAAGGCTTTAACTTTATCAGATAAATCACTTCTAGCACTAGAGATAATAACTGGAATATCAAACTTTTTTTCTATCTCAGCACATATATCTAAACCATCCATTCCAGGAAGAGTTAAATCTAAAATAATTAAATCATATTTATGTAATTTTAAAGCTGATAAGGCTAAAAATGGATCTTCATAATTTGTTACTTTGATGTCAAATTTTTCTAAATACTGAGTTAAAACCTCAGCTAATTCAACATCATCCTCAACCATTGCTATATTTATCAAGGCTTTTTCCTTATTTAGTTGCTCATTTCACAATGTTTTTTATGGTCATATTTATGGTATCCACTTTTTTTGTGATTAGTTTTCTTGTCTAATCTTTCTTTTAAAAAGCCTTTTTGAATATCATTTAATACCCCATAAGATTCCGTAATAATTTTAAATTGAATAGTTTTAACATCAAAATTTAATGCTTCATTTAATTTCTTTTCATCTAAACTATTTTTAGAAAAAGCATCTGATAACTTAGGCATTGTTGCGTGGTATTTATTTTTAATTGCGGCAATCTCTTCTCTTTGCTCTTTTGTTAAATCAAGCTTTTCTATAGCTTTCATTATCATTTTTGGAGAATTTTCACCATGCATTTGAGATTTTTTCATTGAACACATTGAATGATGTTTATCACCTTTATGCATTTTGCAATATTTTTCTCCATCTTTTTTCATATCACATGATTTGTGATCTTTCCCACAAGATGCAAAAGCAGCTGTTGTTAAAATTGCAGTAGTTGAAATACCAACTAATACCTTAGAAAATTTATTCATACTTTTTCCTTTTTTCTAAAATTCTTCCAAATTATATTAAATATTAATTAACGTTATTTATAGTTTGCATTAATTTTTGATTAACTAATTATTTGTTGCAAACTCTATTTTTTGTATCATAAACCAATTCATAGTAGTTGTTATTATTAAACTCAAATTCTTGAATAACTTCAAGTCCCATTTTTCTTGTATGCGCTTCAAAAGACCTAGGATTTATTTTATTTATAAAAGTTACTAGTATTTCATATCTTTTAGACATACTTTCTAAAGCAAAATCAAAAAGTTTTTCTAAAACTCCTGTTCCTCTTACTTTTTTATTTACACAAACGGGTCCATATTGATATGAATTATCTACAGTTAATTTTTTACCTAAATATTCTAAGTTTGGTAAATCTTTAATCATAAAAGCAAACATAGGCCACTTTGACCAAAACTGCCATGAAGCTGACATAACATAAGCAACTATTTCATCATCAATTATAGCTACAAATATACCCTGCTCTTGAGTAATTATATCTTGCAATTCTTCAACACTAAAAGCAGTTGTTACAAAGCCATCTTTTTTATCTTCTTCTTTTATATGATCAACTTGATACATATTATGAAGTTTTAAAATTCCGTCAATATCATCTAGTGTAGCTATTTTTAATTGCATTTTAATCCTTTATTTTCGTAAATACTTCAACGTAGTAGCAATCATATCATCATCATCTTTACTTGGAGATTTAATTGTCTCTTTACTATCATCATCTTTAGTAAATGTAATATTCATTTCATAAGAACCAATTGTTTTAATATCTTTTGCCATCGCATAAATCTTAATTAAAATTAGTTCTATGAACTGTTTTGTATAAATATCAGGTTTACCAAATCTATCTTCCATCTCTTCTTCAATTTCAAATACTTCAGATTTTTCAGTTGCTTTACTTAGTCTTCTATAAAGTTCAAGTCTAACTCTATCTTCTTTGATATATTCATCACTAATATATGCTGAAACTGCTAACTTTATATCAACTGTTTTATGTTCTGCTTTTTCATCACCACTTAAAGTTGCTAAGGCATCTTCAAGCATTTTAAGATAAAGTCCATATCCTATTTGTTTGATATGACCACTTTGTGCTTCACCAATAATATTTCCACCACCTCTGATTTCTAAATCTTGATGCGCTAAAGCTGTTCCACTTCCTAAATATGAGTTTGATTCTAAAGCAACTAATCTTTTAATAGCATCATCTGTAATTTTTCTTTTATCTTCAACAACGTAATAACAGAAACCTTCTTTATCACTTCTACCTACTCTACCTCTTAATTGATGTAAATCAGCAATTCCAAATCTATCAGCACCATCAATGATAATTGAGTTTGCATTTGGTAAGTGAAGTCCTGATTCAACAATACTTGTAGCAAGTAAAATATCAAACTCTTTATTTTCAAAGCCATCAATTATCTTTTCAGCTTCTGCTGGTTTTATTTTAGAGTGAATAATTTGGACTCTAATATTTGGAATAATTTCTTCAATATCAGCTTTTTTACTCTCAATTGAAGCAATATTATTATGAACATAGAAAAGCTGTCCACCCCTTCTTTTTTCCCTTAAAACAATCTCTTTGATTAGTTTATCATCATACTCTTTTACATAAGTTCTTACACCTAATCTCTCACTTGGTGGTGTTAAAAGTGAACTCATTCCTTTTAGTTTTGATAAAGCTAGATTTAGTGTTCTTGGAATTGGAGTTGCACTCATTGAGAAAATATGAACATCTTCTCTAAGTTCTTTTAATTTCTCTTTTTGTTTTACACCAAATTTATGCTCTTCATCAATTACTACAAGTGCTAAGTCATTTGTTTTTACACTTAAAAGTGAATGTGTTCCAATAACTACTTTTAAAGAACCATCTAATAGCTCTTTTTTAATTTGATTTTTTTCTTTTGTAGTTGTTTTACCATCAAGTTTAGCAACTCTTATTCCATATTTTTCAAATCTTTTTTGTATTCCATGAAAATGTTGTGAAGCTAAAAGAGTAGTTGGACATACAAACAGACATTGGTGATTGTCTAAAACAACAGCTAACATTGCATTCATAGCAACTTCTGTTTTACCAAAACCAACATCCCCACTTAAAAGTCTATCCATAACTCTACCACTACTTAAATCAGCAAAAATCTCTTTTACACTTCTATCTTGGTCTTTTGTATAATCAAAACCAGCGTCATTTTTAAAGTCAATCAATTCTTTTTTATTTGTATTTATTTGTATACCATTAACTAATTCACGGGCTGCTGCTAATTTAATAATATCATTTGCAATAGCAAAAAGTTTCTCTTTAACTTTATCTTTAAGTTTGGCAAAACTACCTTTTCCAAGCTTATCAACAACAGCATAAGATGAACCATCAGCTACATATCTATCAATTAAATCAAGGTTTTCAACAGGAAGTAAAAGTTTATCTTCACCTGCATACATTAAAACTACAAAATCTCTTTTTGCACCCATAACAGTGATAGGTTCAATTCCTTTGTATTGACCAATACCGTGTTGTTCATGTACTACAAAATCATTTTCACATAATTCATCAATTACAAGTTTTACTTTTTTCTTTCTTCTTTTTTTAACTTCTTTATTCAAAGATAATATAACTTCATCATGACTAACAAGATTAATAATATAATCTTCAAAAAGATATTTGATTTTTTGATTTGAAAGGTCAAAGTCATTTGATTTTAGTTTTGCTTCACTTGAAGATATTATAGTTACTTTCTTATCAGCATGAAAAGTTAAAAACTCTTTTAAATTAGCAGGACTAACAACTTGATAATCACTACTTTTTTTAATACTTGGTAAAGATAAAAACTTATCCTTTTGAATTCTTTTATCTTCAAAAACATAAACCTCTTCAAGTTCATCTAAAGCTTCTAAAGTAATAAATGAGTTTAATTTGTGGGGTAAATACTCCCCTAATTCATCTAAGTACCAAAATCCTAAAGAGTGAATATCTTTTATAAAAGCGTCACTTGAAACAGCATCAACTTTTTCATTTATTGCTTCAAAATCTTCATCACTTAAAGCTAAAAATGCAGGTGTTATAGAAAAACTTTCAATCTCATCTTTAAAAGATTTTTGATCTTCAATATCAAATTTTCTGATACTTTCAACTTCATCATCAAAAAGACTTACTCTATATCCAAACTCACTTCCTAAAGGACATATATCAATAATATCTCCCCTAATAGAAACCTCAGCTTCACTTGTAACAATATCTACAAAATAGTATCCCCAATTGTAAAGTTTAGTTTTAAGTTCTTCAATATTAACAGTTCCTGCAAACTCAATATTAAAACTATCAAAACATTTTTCTTTTGGTAATGTATAAGATACTGTTCTAACAGGTGCAATTAAAACTTTATTTTGTTTTTTATTTGCATAGTATGAAGTTAATTCTTTTGTAATATCTTGAAGCTCCGTTGAAAATGACATTAAATCATCCCCAAAATTTGCTCTAAAATCAGCTAAAACATAAGGAGTCTGACCAAAGAAACTGCAAATATCCTTTGCTATTTGAGCTTGTTTGTCATCATTTACAATTAAAAGTTGGCACTCTTTTAGATTTTTTTCTTCTTTTAAGTTTTTGAAAAATGAGTATATATTTTGCACTATTTTTCTTCTTGATTTTCTTGACTGGCTTGACTATCTTGTGGAATCTCTTCAAAAAATCCAGTTTTCTTATCAAAATAGTGAGGTGGATATGGAGTTTCATTTAATAAAAATACTAAATTTGCTTCTTCAAATTCAACATTTTGAAGTGCCTCTTTAAATATTTCTAATATAAAAGCCTTAGTTGTAACAAGTGTAGTAGTAGAAAAAGATGTATAAACATGTTTTTCACCCTCAACTGCTTTAAAACTTTTTCTTTTTAAAAACTTCTCCATTTTTTCTTCATCTTGAAGACCACCTACATCAAGTAATACTAATACATCAATAGCATTTTCAGGTTTTTCTTTCATCTTTTTCCTTAAATTACATTACTAAAGAACTAATAAATCCAATTAGTCCACCAAACACAGCACCCCAGATTACTAACCATCCTAAATGTTCTCTTATTAGATTTTGAACTAATTCTTTTACCATTTTAGGAGTAAGTTCATCTAATCTTGCATTTATAATTTCACTTAATTTGTTGTGAATATCATCACTTAAACCATCTGATTTTAAAGCATCATTTAAAACACTTTGAAATGAATCACTTTTTGAAATAGTTACTATTGATTTTTGAAGTTTCTCAATAAATGGCTCTTTTAATCCATCGAGAGCTGAAGGTCCTCCAAACAT
>CAKZOX010000123.1 GCA_937138295.1 uncultured Campylobacteraceae bacterium | reverse complement strand
ATGGATTATCTAGACACTTAAGAGAAATGTTAATTAGCAAGTTAGATTATTCAGATAAAATATCTAATTTAAACGATGAACTAAGGGCAAAATATATAAATCAATCAAGTGATTTTCAGGATGAAGATCTTATTCAAATGATTCAAATAATTAATGAATCTTTAATAAATTATCAAAAAATCAATGATAAAAGAATTCATGTTGAGCTTTGCTTGATGAGAATAGCTTCAATTGATAGCATTAAAAAAAAAACTCCTTAATTAAAACTTCAGAGATAATCAATCTTATAAAAAAGGAATCAAAAGAACTTGATAATAGTTCTGAATCTATAAATAAAAAATTGTTTAGTTCACCTCAGCTTGAAGAAGTTTCATCTTTATCTTTAGCTAGCTTAAGCTTTAAAAATTCCAATGATGAATTAGAAGAGCAAAAATTAGATGATTTACCTTCAGATAATTTTACAGAAAATGATTTTAATATTGCTTGGAAAAAATTCTGTGATATAGAAAAAAATAAAGGAAACAACAATATTCTTTCTCTTTTAAACATGAATAATCCCACTATTAATAATAATATTATTTCAATATCTACAGTTAATAAAATGAATTATAAGGAAGTTAAAGGTTACAAGAGTACAATTCAAACTTTTTTGTCAAAGGAATTAAATAATTACTCAATATCAGTAGATGTTAAATTATCAGAAGAGAATATAAAGAGTTCATACCTAGATAGTAAAGATAAACTTGATTTATTAATTAAAGACAATAAAAACATAGGTAAATTAATTACTGAATTGAAGTTAAGAATCTAACTTACTGGAACTATTTTCATAAAATATTTCATTTATCATACCATCTACTAAACCTACCTTAGGGACAAAAATCTTATTGGCTTTAACAAACTCCATAGTTGATATGAATATTTTCAAAGCAGGAATTATTACATCAGCTCTATCTGGATTTAGATCAAACTTAACCATTCTCTCTTGGTAATTAAATTCTGTTAAAATGTTTGATAAATCTTTTATAGAAAGATAAGAAATAGGTTTACCAGATTTTGAACCTGTCATTGATTGAATTTTATTTATGTTACCACCTGTTGCAAATAATTTAATTTTATCATCAATATCTATATTAGATTTTAACCAATGTTTTATTTCCATTAATATTGAATCATCAACTAAATTATTAAGAAGTCTAACAGTACCTATTTTAAAAGACTTAGATATCTTATCAGCACCTTTTCTTAAACCAAGTAATCCTTTTGAAGTAGCTTCCAATTTTATTTGTTTAGCATTTTCCATAACAGCTTCTGACATCCACTGATTAAAATCTTGTTCAGTAGGAGGAACATTGTTTTTATCATTAGAATAAGTATAAAATTTACTCTGTGCAATTACTTTTGAATCACGAACAAAAACATCCCAATCAGTTATTTGTTGTCTAGCAAAACTACCAATTTTTTCACCTTGATATGTTTTACTTAATTGTTCTTCCAATTGTTCAATAGTTATATTAGATTTAATATCATTACCATTATTATCTTTTCCTATAAAGGTTAATGTTCCTATATAAAAAGGATTATCTATCATATCCTTATCTAAAGTTTTTGGGTCATCGTAAGTAGATGAAGTAATATAGCTCCAACTATCCTCTACGCTTTTATCTATTTTTGGATTAGAAACTTGTCTATCTTTAACATTTGTTATGCGATTTAAAGTTGCTGTTACTTCTCCATTTTCTGTATATAAACTATCTATTTCTTTACTTTTTATATCTTCAATTTTAACTTTTCTTTCTTCTATTTTTCCAAGTTCTTGTAAGAAAGGAATATCTAACGTATTGTAAAGCTGTTCAGGAAGAGTCAATTCTATTTCTTCAGCATTACTTAACTTAACTTTAGTGGTGATAAGTTTACCTTTTTCTGTTAATCCAAGTCCTCTTCCCATTACATTAAGTATATTATCACTTTTAATTTCTTCTGAACCTTTTTCAAGTTTGTTATATTGTAAGAAAAATTCAGCTTCATCCATATCAAAATAAGGTTTATATGTGTTTACTTTTTCTTGATATGTTTTATAAGTTCCTTTTTTTTCTACATTTTCTATAGCTAACTGATTTAATTGTTCTGGATTTAAAGATACAGAACTTGGACTTTTAGCTGCAATTTTTAGTATAGATTCTCTCTCTTCTTCTATAAAAGAACCTAAAGCACCTTCAGCATGATTTTCTCTTTTTTCATAATCTGCTTTAGTATTTCCTATAGTAGTAAATTCTCCAGTCAATCTTTTTTTAATAGGTATTAAACTATTATTAAACTGCTTTGCTCTTGTAATAGCTTTTTCTCTAATAATTTTATTGACACCCATAAGACCCAATAAACCATAGCCTATTTTTTTATTCTTTTTTGATTTTTTCTTAGCAGAAGCTAACAAAGATTTTCCTAATACATCTATACTCATTCTACTTCTTCCTCAGTTTTTGATTTAGCCAATAAACTTTCTGGAACTTCTATTTGTTCTATTTTTTCTGAAATACTGTTTGGAAGTTTTACAGATTTTTTATTTTTATCAGCTTTTGATTTTGCTCTTTCTAATACATTTTCTAAAAAAGTAACTTCTTCTTCAGTTGGTTCTTCATAATCGTCATCATCTTCTTTTAATATAGTATAATCTAATCTCCCAGCTTTTTCAACTAAAGACATAATTAAATACAT
This sequence comes from uncultured Campylobacteraceae bacterium, assembly GCA_937138295.1. Taxonomy (GTDB): domain Bacteria; phylum Campylobacterota; class Campylobacteria; order Campylobacterales; family Arcobacteraceae; genus JALRJW01. Next base: position 4,828 of record CAKZOX010000123.1, on the reverse strand, counting down.
AGAAGGCTCTATAAGTAACATCATTAAGTCTGGATTGTAAAGCCCATCCTCAAATCCAGAATATAAAATTATTTGAGATATATCTGCTATAGAGTTACCACCGTCTACTAAATCTACTATAGCTTCATAAGCTTGAGGTTCTGTTAAATCTATAAACATGCTATCTAAAGCAGGTTGTAATTCTGTAAACTTAGGAGGATTTTCCCAAGCATATTTACTGTCCGGACTATTTGTTAGGCTTTGACCAGCTATAGGTCTTTCCATCTTACCTAAAAAATCTAATCCTTCTTGACTGTACTGATTTTTATCTACCATATTATTTACTCTTTAACTAAATTGATATTCGTTTATTACTGTTGCTGAATCTACAGGATTTGACCAGTAGCCTCCTTGACTATTAACTGCAAAACTCATATCTTCTATTGTTCTTCCAGTTATTTCTGGTGGATATACTACCGCAGGTCCTTCTTCTTCATATACTACTTGAGTTTGAGGAGTAGTTTTAGTAGCTTCTCCCATTATAGCTGAACCAGCTCTTTGAAAAGCTTTAGTACCTCCAGATATTAAAGCATCTCCTGTTCTTGTTAAAGCATTAGCAGTTGTTCCAATATCTTGTGCAGCTACTTTTGCTACTTGACTAGCATCTGCTAAACCTTTAGATTTACCAAAATAAGTAGTGACTCCTGCATCGTCTGTTATAGTCTGTGTGACGTTTGCAAAGTCATCAACACCTGAAGTAAATAATTCTTTTCCTAAAGCATCATCATAAGTAGGCTTACCTGTAACCCATTCTGCAGCAGCATCAAACTTATTAGTAATTCCTGTTTTTAGTTTGCCGCCCAACTCCGACACTCTATTAAGACCTGCAGAAATACCATCACTTATAAAAGAATAAGCTCTATTAATTCCAGAAGCTCCCATATGTATTCCTTGTGCAAGTTTACCTACAGCAGATTGAAAAAGATTAGCTTTTCCTGCTAATTCTCCTGCAAAAGCTCCAAAACCTTCAGAGGCTAAATAACCCATACCTTTAAAAATACCTCCAACAGCCCAAGGCATTATAAATCCCAAAGCTATTTGACCTAGTACTCCCATCTTAGCAAAAGGTTTTGCAATTTTACCAAGAACTTTACCTACACCTTTAGCAACTTTCTTTATTCCTCTACCTATTTTTTTTACTATTTTTTTAAATGATTTTTTTATTGAACTAAATATTCCCATGTTATTATCCTTTTAAAGCACTTATTAAAGTGCCTACACTTTTTAATGTTGAGTCCCAGTTTTTAGAAGACTCGCTTTCGTTAGCTAAAGCTGTAGCATATAGTTGAGCTTTTCTATTTTCTTCTCCCTCAGATTTTCTAAAAGCAAAATCAGCTTGGTCTCTTAACTCTTGCCATAAAAATGATTGAGCTTGTGAAGTCATGTTAAAAGCGTTTTGTACATTTTGCATAGCAACTTGATTAGCTGCAGCAGTATTAATAGTATTGGCTTGTCTTCTCCATGCTAAATTAGACTGCTCAATTTGTTGTGCATTAGCTGTGTTAAATTTATCTCTATCAAAAGCTACTTGCTCATTAAACTGATTAATCTGATTAGCCATAGCAGCATTAGCTTTTTCTAAATCAGCCTCTACTTGGAACTCTAAAGCATCCCTAGCATTTGTTTGTGAAACATTAAACTGTTCTGCAGAATTTAACTGAGCTGCATTGAACTGTTCAATCTGTGCAGCTAAGCTAGACATAAATTGATTAGTTTGATTTTCACTAGAAGCATTAAATTGAGCAGCAGCATTATTAGCAGATTGATTAGATAATAATTGTTGTTGTTCCATTTGTGATTTTAACATACTAGCTTGTTGTCTATTGCTAAGATTAGCCATATCCATAGATAAGAATGATTGAGCATTAGTAACTGCTAGTTTTGTTCTTTGGTCAAGAGTTGCTAAATCTAAAGATGCCATAGCTGTAGCATTTTGCATAATAGTCTGTTGCTCTGCATCAAAGTTTGCAAGAGTAGCTGTTTGCATAAACTTACTATTAGCTAACACTACTTGTTGCTCGTTATTAAAGTTAGCCATGTCCATATTGGCTACAGTATTTGCATTAGCCATTGCTCTTTGTTGGTCTACATTAAGATTAGCTATTCCCATTTGTTGAGCTAATTCAGCATTCTTAATATTTATTTGCATAGTCTTATTAAGATTTGCTAACTCTGTCTGTTGTTCAGCATTTAAGTTATCAGCACTAGCTTGATTAAGAGCTGACAAGTTTGCTAATTTTGTCTGTTGTTCGTTAGACAAATTAGCTAAATTCATTTGTTGTTTAAAATCTGCATTCTTAGAAATAAATTCTGCAGCAACTTGAAACTCTGCTAATCTTTCTTGATTTTCAGCAGTCATGTTTTCACGTTCTGTCTGATTCATTATTTCAAGATTTGCAAGTTCCATTTGCTGCTCATTACCTAAGTTTTGAGCATTCATAGCCTGTTGATTTTGAGTATTAAGAACAGTAGCTTGTTGTCTATTTTGTAAGTTTTGTAATCTTATTTGTTGTTCTTGTTGTTCTGAAGTAAGCACAGCTTCTTGTTTAAACTGACTTTGTAAAACTCCCATCTGTTGAGCAAACTGTGCAGTCTGACTTGCAGCATCTTGACGATTTGCCAAGTTTTGCATTCTTATTTGTTGAACCTGTGAAGCTTCTTGTAAGTTAGCTTGTTGTTGATTACTTAAATTTTGTGAAGCTCTTTGTTGTAAAGCTTGTGCATTACTTTGAGCCATCGGCATAGCTGATTGTATAATAGCATTAAATAAAGAATCTCTACCAACTGTAGAAACACTTAATCCTCTAGCAGCCATATTAGAGTTGATAGCATCTACAGCAGGTCTAGCCCATGCAGGTATGTTACCATCCTCTAAACCACCCAGTAAGCTTTCCATCTGTGAAGATACTAAAGCTTCTTCTGGTAAAGCTGCAATAGCTGCAACAACTTCAGGGTCTGCTCCAGTATCTAATTGAGCTTCAACAGTTGCAGGGTCTTCTACAATAGCTGCTGTTATTTCTGGTGGTAATTCTGAAACTTCTGCAATCATTGAAGCAGCAGCACCTTTTGCAGCAGTACCTTTTACTGGTCTACGTTTAGCAGCTTCATATCCTACTTGGTCTACAATTTGAGCAGCAGCTCCAACTGCAGCTTCTCCTGTTAATGCTTCTCTTTGTTTAACTTCTGCATCAGGAGTTTCTGAAACTTTCTCTGGAGTTAAATCATCTACTTCAGGAACAAAAGCACCAGCAGATAAAATACCTTCAACTGTATCTGCTTTAGAAGCATCAATAGCTTTTTGAGAAATTTCTTTAGCTACTGCAGGTCCTGATAATTTACTAATCTCACTTACTTTAGCAATTGCATCATCTGATAATTCTCCTATAATAGGTTCTATATCAGGAATAGCTGTAACAAGTTCAGCTCTATATGTTTCAGCTTGTAATTGTTCTGGAGTTTTTGCAGTTGTTACATCTTCTATTGTTGCAGCTTCTGGAGCAGCACCTACTTCAGCTAATTGAGCTTCAAGAGCTTCTCTTTCTGCCATAGTTTTAGCTTCACCTAACTCTCCTACTTCTACTTCTTTAGGAGCTTCAGCCATAGGTATGCCAGTCATATCACCTTGTAATATTTGTTCAGCTCTACCTCTTGCAGTTATTAATTCTTCATCTATAGCTTCTTGTTCTTGATTTTCTGTACCGTCTTTTAAAACCCATTGTCCATCTTTAAAAGTAAATTGACCACTTTGCAAAGCGTCACTCATGTTATCGTAACCTGCATCAGTCCACCAACCTTCAGTAGTGTTTTGATTAACAGCACCTTGATTAATAGCATCAGTAATTTTATCTCCAAGGAATGCTAAGTCTTCTGGTGCATACCCTGTAAATTTACCTTCACTAAATCTTCTTTCTAAATCTTCTAAAGATTGTTGAGTTGCTTGTTGTTGAGCAAATAAAATATCATCTCTAGGTCTTCCTTCTTCAGGAAACTTTGGTAACGTAGGCTGCACAGTAGGTTGAACAACATCAGGTCTTTTAGGCTCTACTGGAGCTTGTTGAAAAGCTTGTGCAGTTTGTGAAGTCCTAGCAACATCGTTAGTTGGCATATTTAAATCTTCTTGTGCGTTATACTCTTGTAAAGTTAAACCTGCTTTTGCTGCTGCAGCTTCTTCAATACTTGTATAAGTTTGTTGAGTATTACTAGGAGTAAACTGTCCAGCAGTTCTTGCTCTATATTGTTCTCCAGTTTCACCCGGCAGCCTTTCTATTAAGCCACCTTCTATTATTTGATTACCACTAGAATCAACTTGTTTTAATTTTTCTTCTGATGTAACTGTTCCTGTTCTTCTACGTGTACCAGTAGGTTGACCGGGTATAAACTTAGGCAAGTCATTTGTCATTCTAGGTAGCACAGTATCACTTCTTAAACTTTTATTAGCTGACCCTAACTCTTCTCTACCAGTCATTCTTCTACCTGTACCTCCTCCAGAAGGTATGGGTTGTCCAGTAATTTTTTCTACAGGTTTTATAGGTTGTTTTTTGACAACAGGTTGTACAGCTTTTTTTGGAACTTGTTTAACAGCTTTTTGAATTGGTTTCTTTTTAACAGGCTGTATAGGTTTTAATTCTTTAGGCTCTTCTTTTCTTTGTATAGACATAGGAGGTTTTCTACGACTTATAGGAGCTTTTCGTATACCACCTACAGCAGCTTTTACTCTACCACCTTTAGACATATCAACTCTACCCTTAGTAGTTAATTTCTTTTTATACTGTTTTAATTTTTTATTATT
>CAKZOX010000122.1 GCA_937138295.1 uncultured Campylobacteraceae bacterium | reverse complement strand
TCCTCACCAGGTTGTTCTATACATGCAAATTTAGTTAATATTTTATATTCATTAATTTGATCAGTTGTATATTCATTTAATATTAATTTAGATTCAAAATAACCTTTTTGTAAACAATCATTCCAATTATTATATTGACCAGGTTTTATTATGCCTGGACTACATTGTTGTGCAATAGCAGAACAAATATACATAGTTAATATAAATTTCATATATTACCCCCACAAATTACCAGTAATTGAACCTTTACTATATTCAGTAGCTCTATTTTCAAAGAAATTAGTATGTTCAACACCATTAATAACCCAATCAAGCCAGCTTAATGGGTTTTCTTTAATTTTATAATTTGGTTTTAAAGACAATTGTAATAATCTTTTATCAGCAATATATCTTATATATTGTTTTACTTCTTCAGGTTTTAATCCACGAATACCACCCATTTCAAAAGCTAGGTCAATAAACTTATCTTCAAGTTCAACCATATCTCTACATGTTTGATATAATTCAGCTTTAAAATCTTCTGTCCATACTTCAGGATTTTCTTTTACTAATGTATGAAATAATTTAATCATTGATTCAACATGATGTGTTTCATCTCTAATAGACCAAGTAACAATTTGGCACATGCCTTTCATTTTTCCAAATCTTTGAAAGTTTAAAAGCATTACAAATGATGCAAATAATTGTAAACCTTCTCCAAATGCAGAAAAACAAGCAATATCTCTTATTAAACCTTGAGTACCTTTACCTTTAGATTTAAAAAGATATTCATGTTTATTAGCCATTTCTTTATATTCTTGAAATGCTTTAAAATTAGTTAATTGTGTTTCACCAATAGTATCATTTAATAATGAGTAACTATGAACATGATTAGCTTCAGATGAAACAAAAGATGCAAGCATCATTCTTACTTCAGGAGATTTAAATTTTGGAATATATCTATCCAAATATGCTTGTGCAATATCTACATCACCTTGAGTAAAGAATTTTAATATTTGAGATACTAAATTCTTTTCTTCTTCAGTTAATCTTTCATTCCAATCCCTTACATCTTCATGCAATGGTACTTCACTAGGAAGCCAATGCATCTTCTGCATTGTTTCATATGCTTCGAACGCCCATTCATAATCGAAGGGCTTATAATAATTTCTAGTATCAAATAAACTCATTTATTTCCTTTTTGGTTTTCCAGTAACAACAATCTTACCATCTTCTTCTTTAACTTTCATACCAGCTTGTTCGGTTTGTTTTTTAAGTTGACGGTATTTTTGTGTTATAGTTAATTTTTTTGTTTTCATCTTAATAACTCAATTCCTTCTATAATAATTAATATTAGTAACTCTACTGCTAAGATAGTGTGATAAACTGTCCATAATATTGATAGTTTTTTTGTAGATTTCTTTTTCATATCTACCCTTCACACGCTAAGCAATCAGCTTCAGGTATTATTGTTCTTTCAACTTTTTTACTTACTAGTTCAGCACGTTTAATTGCTTCACTTCTGCAGTAATATAAAGTCTTTAATTTTTTCTTCCAGGCTAACATATGTGTATCATGTAACTCTTTAATATTAACATCAGCAGGAACAAATACATTTAACGATTGACCTTGACAAATAAACTCTTGTCTATCAGCCGCATGTTCAATAATCCAACTTTGATTAATTTCAATTGCAGTTTTAAATACATCTTTTTCCCAAGATGATAGTTCTTTAATATGTAAAACTGAACCACGATTACCAAGGATTGAAGTCCATGTTTTTTCGTTATTAATACCTTTTGTTTCTAATAGTTTTTCTAAAAATTTATTCTTAACTAAAAAAGAACCAGACATAGTTTTCTGTACATAAGCATTAGCCCTAAAAGGCTCAACACTTGGGGAAGTAGTTCCACAAATAATTGAACTTGAAGCATTAGGAGCGATAGCAAGTAAATGAGCATTTCTCATTCCAGTACCTTCCATATCAGGTGCTTCACCTCTTTTTATAGCTAATCTTTGAGACTCTTTAACAGCTTCATCTTTTATGTGTTTAAACATTATTTTATTTTTAGCTTTTGCCATAACAGATTCAAATACAATATTATTTTTTTGTAAATAAGCATGAAAACCCATCGCACCAAGACCAATAGATCTTTCTTGAGTTGCACTAAACTTTGCTCTAAATACACTATCAGGTGCATTCTCTATAAAACTTTGTAATACATTATCTAAAAATCTAACTAAGTCAGATATAAATAATTTATCGTTTTTCCACTCATCATACTTCTCTAAGTTAACAGAAGATAAACAACATACTGCTGTCCTATCTTCGTTAGTAGGTAAAGTAATTTCAGTACATAGATTTGAATGTCTAACTGATAATCCTAATTTCTTTTGTGTTTCAGGTAATGCATCATTGATATGATCAATAAAACATATATAGGGCTCACCAGTGGCTACTCTGTTTTCAAGTATTTTTAACCACAAATCTCTAGCTGAAACTTTTCTAACAATTTCTTTTGTATGTGGATCTATTAAATTCCAAGTGTCATCGTAAGTTGGCTCTTGAATACATTTTTCAATAAGTTCCATAAAGTCATTAGTAATATTTATACCATGATGTAGATTTAAACATTTTCTATGTATATCTCCACCTGATGGTTTTCTTATATCTAAAAATTCTAATATTTCTGGATGTGATACATTCATATATGCCGCATAACTACCTCTTCTAGTTTTGCCCTGGCTAAATGCCATAATTTCTGAATCTACTACTTTTAAAAATGGTACAGTACCTGATGATTGAGATCCACCTGATGTTTTAACTCCATCAGATCTAATATCACCCCAATATCCACCAATACCACCACCAATAGATGTTAACCAAGCATTTTCCGTATAATGATCAGTTAATCCTTCTCTGCTGTCTCCAACATAATTTAAAAAACAAGAAATAGGCATGCCTCGTTCTGTTCCTCCATTACTTAATATCGGTGTAGAATACATAAACCATAATTTAGATGAATAATCATAAATTCTTTGTGCCATTTCGTCATTATCAGAATAGGCTTTTGCCGCTCTTAAAAATGCTTCTTGGGGACTATTTTCTTCGGGTAGTAAATACCTGTCCTTTAATGTAGTTTTACCAAAATCTGTCAGTAAATTATCTCTATCTTCTATTATCATTATTTATATACCTTCTACGTTTTTTTAAATTATATTTACTGTTTTGACAGTAAGTATTGTTATAGATATCAAATATACTATTAAGCTTAAATATAATATATATTTCATTTTTTTATTTTAAATTCTTTTATCTGTTTGCTAATCGATCCATATGAGAATAAATTCTCCCAAAAACTTTATCTAAAGACATAAGTTCTTGTTGCATCATTGCAACTATTGTTTGTAATTCTATTAATGTAATTAACACCCATGTACTAAGTCCCATTAATATTGTACCTAGTAATGCTATCATTGCCGTATTTGTTTTTCTACTCATTGTGCTGGTCCGCCAAATAAAGCCAGCAAAGTCAACATTACTATTAATAATGCTGTAAATTTGTAATTCATATTAATATACCTCTTAATAAGTTTACTATATTTATTTCTTTCTTCTCTTTTTACATTTCGGACATTTTTTAATTTCATTTAACTTCTTTGTCCATAATACTCTAAAAAATGGTTGAACAACACCAACGGTTATTGCACCAATTATTATAGCAAACATAGACTGTGTAGTTATACCTGCTGTTACCCCAAATAGAGTAGCAGTAACTATTGTATCATTATTCATCATTATAGTTCCATAATTTCCTTTGTGATGCCCCCTATTTCTAGGGAGCATTAAATTAATAATTATTCTTCAGTAGTAGTATCACCTTGAATAACATTTAGTTCTTGTTGATATTGTTCTCTAGGAGAAATTATTCTTTCATCTTGAGATATTTCGTCATTACCTTTACTATCATCATAATCTGTAGGAATTGCATCATTATTTTTAGCAACTTCTAAGAATGT
>CAKZOX010000121.1 GCA_937138295.1 uncultured Campylobacteraceae bacterium | reverse complement strand
TAAGATCTTTCTTTAAAATATCATATGACTCTTGAACTGTACTAAAATCTATTTTATCATAGTACATTGTTTTGTACTTTAAAAACTCTTCTAAAGAGATTTTCTTAAAATCTATTTTCACTGCTGTTTTTGTTTAAATGATAAAATTGCTACTTTTGATAAAACTTCATCTAAAGCTTTATTTGCTGCAGTTTTTATAGCTTCATATCTTTTTGTATCAGATATTGTACCACCATCTTCAATTGAAAAATCATGTGTTCCTGAAACATTGAAACTATTTTTACCTTCACTATTACTATAATTTACATTTATATTTGCAGTAGCTTTATAAAGTTTTATATACCCATCTGCGTCATATTGTAAGGTACTTAATCCAACAGAGTTACGTTTTACTAAAATAATAGTATCAGCTAACTCTTTTTTGTTTGTCAACTTTGAATCTAATCTATGTACTAAAAGTTCTGTCATAGCATCTTTTATCAAAACAGAGTTTTTAGGGTCTTCAATATTTACATTTAAATCTACAAAAACCTTACCATTAATCTCTTTTTTAACATAAGTTGATGAGGGTTTATATCCGCAAGCTGTAAACAAAAATAAAATAACAGTACTTAGAACAAATGATTTAAAGTTCATAATTATCCCTTAATTACCAAGTTTACCAATTTATTTGGAACAACTATCTCTTTGATTATCTCTTTACCATCAATCCATTTTAAAGATTTTTCTTTAGCTTTAATCAAAATTTCATCTTTTGTTGCATCAGGACTAACTTCTATTTCAGCTCTTTTTTTACCATTTATTGTAATAGCTAAAACAATACTATCAGACACAAACACCTCTTCTTTTACTTTTATATCATTATTTAAATTTTTCATATCAAATAATTCATTTGATAATTCCCAACAAAGGTGCGGAATTATTGGCTCTAAAATATTTGTTAAAATATAATAACCCTCTGCCCAAATAACTCTATTATCTTGTACATTTAAAGCATTCATAGCTTCCATTGAAGATGCAATTAATGTATTAAAGGCATAAGTTTTTGCAAAAACTTCATTTGATTTTTGTAAAGCTTCATAAACTTTTTTTCTAGCTTCTTTTTCTTCTTTTGTTAAAGTATCATGATTTATAGTATTAATTTCATCAATAGAAACATCTTTTGCCATTTCAGATTTTGCAGAAAATCTTTTTATAAATCTATAAGCACCTTCTACAGCACTATCATTCCACTCTAACTCTTTAGTAGGAGGTGCTGCAAACATCATAAATAGTCTTGCTGTATCAGCTCCATATTTCTCAACAATCAAATCAGGGTCAACAACATTACCTTTTGATTTAGACATTTTTGCACCATCTTTTAAAACCATACCTTGAGTAAGAAGTCTTTTAAATGGCTCTTTAGAGTTTGTATAACCTAATTGATTTAATGCTTTTGTAAAAAATCTTGCATAAAGCAAGTGTAAAATTGCATGTTCAATTCCACCAATATATTGGTCAACATCCATCCAATAATTGCTATCTTCTTTTGAAATACCTGTATCATTCCATTTTTTATTATTTGTTGCATATCTTAAAAAATACCAAGATGATTGAACAAATGTATCTAAAGTATCTGTTTCTCTAAGAGCATCTTTTCCACACTTTGGACAAGCACAGTGTTTCCATGTTGGATGATTATCTAAAGGATTACCCTCACCTGTAATTTCAACATCATCAGGTAGTGCAACTGGTAAATTTTGTAGTTTTTCAGGAACTAATCCACATGATTCACAATGAATAAAAGGAATTGGAGCACCCCAATATCTTTGTCTTGAAACTCCCCAATCTCTTAGTTTATAATTAACTTTCTTAATTCCAAAAGAGTTTTGTTCAAAATGATAAATAATCGCTTTTTTAGCTTTGTCATTTGCTAAATTTGTGAAACCCTCAGAATTAATCAAAGTTCCAGCTTCTGTATAAGCCTCTTTCATATTAGAAATCTCACCATCTTTTCCAACAATTACTTGATTAATTGGTAAATCATACTCACGGGCAAATTCAAAATCTCTTTGGTCATGTGCAGGTACTGCCATAACAGCACCACTACCATATGAAACTAATACAAAGTTTGCAACCCAAACTGGGATTTTTTTACCTGTTAAGGGGTGAAGAACATCAATCTCTAAAGAAACACCTTGTTTAGGCATAATTGATCTATCTCTTTCACTAACTTTTTGCATCTCTTTGATTTTAAAAATCTTATTTTCATCAACTAAACTATTTTCAACTATATATTTTACAATTGGATGTTCAGGTGAAAGAGCTGCATAAGAAACCCCATAAATAGTATCAGGTCTTGTAGTAAATACATCAAATGAAGCAAAATTTTTATTTAATTTATATCTTGATTCTTGAGATAAATCAAACTTAAACTCTAATCCCTCGCTTCTTCCAATCCAATTCTCTTGCATAGTTAAAACCTGTGATGGCCAAGAACCCTCTAAGGTTTTTAAATCATCAAGTAACTCTTGTGCATATTTAGTAATAGCAATATAGTATCCAGGCATCTCTTTTTGCTCAACAGGAGTATCACATCTCCAACAACAACCCTCTTCAACTTGCTCATTTGCTAAAACAGTATGACAAGGTTCACACCAGTTTACAGTAGTTGACTTTTTATATAAAAGTCCCTCTTCATACATCTTGATAATAAACTCTTGTTCCCATCTTGTATAAAGCTCATCACTTGTTGCAAACTCTCTATTTTTTGAAAAACTTAAACCTAAACTATGTAACTCATTTCTCATATAATCAATGTTTTCATAAGTCCATTTTTTAGGGTGAAGCTTATGTTTAATAGCTGCATTTTCAGCAGGCATACCAAAACTATCCCAACCAATAGGATGTAACACATTAAAATCTGATTTTCTGAAAAATCTAGCAAATGCATCACCTAAACAGTAGTTTCTAACGTGTCCCATATGAATTCTACCACTTGGGTATGGGAACATACTTAAAATATATTTTTTATCTTTTTTTGTATCATCACTTGGCTCAAAACTATTATTCTCTTTCCAATAATTTTGCCACTTATTCTCAATCTCTTGTGGATTATACTCCATTAAAACTCATCCTTTTCTTGACTTTTCGCACTCTCTATTAAAGCCAATGCTATAGAGAAAATATTTGCAACAATAGCTCCAATTGCAAGTGCTATTGCTAATCTTTCATCACCAATAAAAGTTAAAACCATAAATGCAGGAATAAGATGTAAATCTGCAACCAGTGAACTTGCAAGTAATTCTGCAGCCAATAAATTTTTAACACCAATTTTTAAAATTGTTGATATTACATTTACACCCGCTGCTAAAAATAGCGCCAAAGAGTTTGGTTCATATAAAAAACCTGCTGTAGTAGTTAATGACATCAATGAAAAGAATATATAAGTTACCTTACCCCAATCCATGATTATCCTTTTAAAGTGTTTATTAAAAGCAATTATAATAGCTAAAATTTCATAAAAAAGCTCTTTTATAAAGAGCTTTTAAAATCTGATAAATTAGTTTTTGTTAGATATTCTTAATGATAAAATAAGTTGATAAATCAGATAAAAGATTACAAGTTTAAAGATAAATTGAATAATAAGATTAAAGCCAAACTCATTTTCAATCATCATAAAAGGATTAATATTGTGAAAAAATAAATCAAAAGTAAAATCATGGGTATCTATCAAATAAACACCAATAAAACCCACTAAAATAAGATATAAAATAGAACTTTTATTCCAAAATATTAGATTGTAAACACACATCCAAAGATAAAAAGTCACAATAAAACCAATCAAAACCTCAGTATATAAAGCATCAGGTAAGGCATACATTATTTGAGGTTTTTTTTGAATAAAATGATACTCTAGCAAAGTAGCACATATCTCAAAAATAACAATCCAAAAAAGAACCAAAGACCAACTTTGAGAGTTGTTAGAAGTAATCTTGTCAAAACCACTTTTTAAATATTTTATTTTACTCATAATTTATTCCAATGTTTTAAAACTATATTTTATACCTAAAAGTTTAAATAATATATTAAGTGCTATTTTCTTAAACAATAATCTTTAAAATCCAGTAATCAAAAAATCAATTGCAGCAATGAAAAAGGAGTTTCTACTCCTCATTCGTGACAAAATGGGATTGTCCATTTTATTTATCATCCACATAATTGGCGAATTGAGGATGTATGTTATTTGCAAGATTTATATACAGACCCAAACTTTAGAGGTTTAGGTATAGGGCGAAGTTTAATGGAGGCTGTTTATGAAGCCGCTGATGCAAATAATACGCCTAATGTGTATTGGTTAACTGAAGAGTTTAATAAAACTGCAAGGCAGTTATATGACCGAATAGGAAACTTAACACCATTCATCAAATACCAACGTTAAATAAATAATGGGTATTATGCTTTTAATTTTAGCATATTGGTCAATATTCAAATGGGCATAACAAATGCCATGCTAAAAGATTGAGTATTATCAGATGCTTATCGGGGATATGCCACTGCTAGTTAGGCAGTAAGTGGCGGAGAGACAGCGTGTTCATCTCTTATTATATCCGCTACTTATCAGCTAATACTCTGTATTCATTACATATAGTATATCCCAGTTCATAACAATACGGCGCATAATGGTCAGTAATATGGTCAGTAATGACTTGGATAGTGTTATACCCCAAGAGATCATCTCCTGTATCATGCTTGTGAGTACAAGACTCCCCGTAGCTCAGGAGAGTTTAACTCTTCCTATGTCCAGGATGATAGTAGAGTTACACCCCCCCTATGAGGGCCAGACGGGGTATATGCGGTGTATTTATATGGTGAGTTACACAGATAGGGCTTGTGGGGTGTGAACTGCTTTATACTGTTAATTCATTGTCATTAACTATTACGAAGGTTGTGTGTATTAAAACTCTCTTACTCGTAAAAAGAGAGTAATAATGTAGGTAGTGTAGGCAATGTAGGCAAATCACAAAAGTCTCCACAGAATTGCCAGTAGAAACTTTTCCAAAATGCCTACATTGCCTACACTGACTACACTATGGTTGTCATTTGGGGTCTAATACCGTGCCAATACATGCCGCTAGATGTACGGGATTGATATACACTGGAGAGCTTATCTAACGCTCTTTTGAAGCTACTACTGGATTGTGGCTTGCGCCCCATATCAAAGCAGAAGTGACGGTATGTGTCATAAAGCTTAGAAGAAGGGTGCTTAGCCTCAACATCAAGTAAGCATTCTTCATCGACAAATTGTGCGACACTATCCATTTCAGTTTTATAAGCCTTTACTT
>CAKZOX010000120.1 GCA_937138295.1 uncultured Campylobacteraceae bacterium | reverse complement strand
AAAATCCAATTCAAACAAAAAACAAAACTTATAGAAGAAGTTGAAAAATTAGAAAATATAGAAACTATAAAAGATCCTTCTTTTTTTAAATCTATATTTTCTTCAAAAGTTTATCCTGATATTTACTTTCACTCAGGTAATGTTGATGATAGTTCATTAGATACTGTAGTTAATTCAAAATTGACAATTGTGAACTCTTACTCATCGTTACAAGCTATAAAACATCAACTTAAAATGACTGAGGCAAATATTGAAGTTATATTTCCATCATTTACTAAAGATGATAGTTTTACTAAAGAAACAAAAAAGATATTTAGAGAAAAACATGGAATCAAAAAAGGTGAAAAAGTTATATTTTTCACTGCAAAAAATTTAAAATCATCAGGAATCAAAAATTTCATAGATATTGTAAATCAAATTGAAAATGAAAAAATTAAAATAATGATTGAGGGTGAAGCAAAACAAATTTTTAATTTAAAGTTTCAAATTACTAAATACGATTTTCAAGATAGATTAATTCTTTTAGAAGATTATCCAAACAAAGATGAACTTTTTTTTGTTTCTGATATTTTTATTTTACCAACTGAAAATAGGGCTTTTTCAACAAATGTTTTAAAAGCGATGTATTATAAAAATGCAGTCTTTGTAAGTGCAACAAACCAAGCTACAGAAGTAATAGATGTATTTGCTAGGATTGAATCAATGCAAGATAGATCATTGTTTTTTAAATTAGATGCACTTTTAGCAAATAAAGATGAATTAAAAAAGATAAAAAAAGATAACAAAAACATCGCTTTAGAGTATACTTTAGAAAAGAACTTAGAAAAATTTAAAGCTTTACTTTTAGATTTAAATTAAACTTAAGCCTAATAAGATACAATACGCGAATATTTTTCACTATAAAATTAAGGAAAAAACGATGGCAAGAAAATGTGTTATTTCAGGAAAAGGACCAATGGTTGGTAATAATGTTTCTCACGCAAACAATAAAACAAAGAGAAGATTTTTACCTAACTTAAGAACTGTAAGAGTAACTTTAGAAGATGGTACTACTACAAAAATTAGAATTTCTGCTAAAGAGTTAAGAACTCTTAAGAAGAACTCATAATATTAAGCACTAAAAAAGTGCTTATATGAGCATTTTTAGACGAATTAAAAAAGCCCTTGGATGGGAAATAAGAACATCCAAACCAGAATACGACTTAAACCCCATAATATATACTCAACTTAAACCTTTTAGATTACCTTTAATTATGGTTCAAATCATTATGATGATTGGAACACTTGGATATATTTTTATTGATGATTTCACAATATTAGACGCTATATATCAAACAGGTATTACATTTACTACTGTAGGATTTGGAGAAATTTCAGAGATTTCACCACAAGGTAGATTTTTTACAATTACACTTATCATATTCGGATTTGCAACTTTTACACTTTCTACTGCTGTATTAATTGACGCTGTTGTAAAAGGGAAACTTTTTGATTTGTACAAGGAAAGAAATATGCTATACAAAATTGCTAGATTAAGAAGACACTTTGTTATCTTCTACCACAACGAATACACAATGCAGTTGGCAAAACAGTTTAAAGACAACCAAATTCCTTTTGTTGTTGTTGATCCAAGTGAAAACTTCGAAGAGATTGCAAAAGAAAATGGTTATCCTTATTATATTAAAGAAGAGCCATATAAAGAAAAGGCATTCTTAAAAGCTCACTTAAGTTCTGCAAAGGGTGCTATCTCTTTATCTAAAAATATTTCAGACAATATTACTTTAATTGCATCAGTAAGACTGTATGAAAAAGAGCTAGGAAGAAGTCCATTTTTGATTATTTCAAATGCTGAAACTCAAAATGAAAAAATAAGATTAAAAAAACTTGGAGCCGATAAAGTTGTAGCAACACCTTCTTTAATGGCAAAAAGAGTTAGTGCAATGGCTATTAGACCTGATATGGAAAACGTATTAGATGAATTCTTATATAAAAAAGATACACCAATTGATATGGAAGAAGCTATTGTAGGTGAAGAATCATGGGTTGTAAATAGACAATTAAAAGATTTACACCTAAGAGATAGATTAAAAGTTTCAGTTATAGGAATAACTGAAAAAAATGGAAAATTTATTCAAATGCCAAAGGGTACAACTACAATAAAAGCTAATTGTAAACTTTTACTAGTAGGTTCTCAAAGAGGTATTTCAAGAGCAAAGAGAATAGTTAGATTAAGTAATCAACCAGAAGATTTATAAATTTAAGATAGAAAGTTAAAAGGAAAAATTTATGTTTACAATTATGCCTATTAAAGGTTTTATTGATGATATTGATGGATTTTATTGTGATGGAATACATGCAGGCTTAAAACCTAATGGAAATAATGATTTAGGATTTATTTATACAAAAGAAGCTTGTAATGTAAAAGCTGTATTTACAAAAAATAAATTTCAAGCAGCACCTTTAAAGCATTTCCAAAACTATGGAGAGAACTTTCAAACTAACTTTGTTTTAATTAATTCAAAAAATGCAAATGCTATGACAGGTTCAAAGGGTTTAGAAGATATTGATAATATCTTTTCTCAATTAGATTTTGAATTAATTAATCCAATTATGAGTAGTACAGGTGTTATTGGTAATAGATTACCTATAGAAAAACTTGTTAAGGGTGCTAAATCATTTGATTTAAATGCTAAAAATGGTGAAAATCTTTCACGTGCAATAATGACTACAGATGCATATCCAAAAACTTGTTTATATGAAGTAAAACTTGAAGATGGATCTTCTTTTAAAATAGGAGCTGTAGCTAAGGGTGCTGGAATGATTAATCCAAATTTAGCAACAATGTTGTGTTTTGTGTGTACAGATGCAAATGTACCATTTGAAGATATGCAAGAGTCTTTACTAACAAACTCTCAAACTACATTCAATGCAATATCAGTTGATGGTGATACATCAACAAATGATACAGTAATGCTTTTAGCAAATGCAAAATCAAATAGCTACAATAAAGAAGCTTTTTTTGAAGCTTTAAGACTAGTAATGCATGATATGGCAATGCTAATGGTTGCAGATGGAGAAGGTGCTAAAAAAGTTGCTGCATTTGAAGTTATAAATGCTGCAAATAATGAAGAAGCTGAAATTGCAGCAAAAGCTTTATCAAACTCTTTACTGGTTAAAACAGCTTTATTTGGAGAAGATCCTAATTTTGGAAGAATAGCTTCAACAATAGGTGCTTCACAAATTACTTGTGATGAAGAAAAACTTGTTATTTCATATAATGATGTAATCGTATTTAACAAAGGTGAAATAACTTTTACAACTGAAGTAGAAGAAAAAGCAGGTCAAGTACTTCAAAATGACAAATACAAAGTTATTTGTGACCTTGGTTTAGGAGAAGGAACTTTTACAGCTTATGGATGTGACTTAGGATATGAATACGTAAAAATTAATGCAGATTATAGAACTTAATTTAGTTTTTTATACTGTGCAAATGTCTATTCATATATAAAATTTTTTATTACATGTTAAGTAATTGTTTCATATAATAATTTAAATATAAAATAAAGGTAGGACAAATTAATGTTTCACGAATTTAGAGATATCATCTCAGAAATTAAGCACAAAGATCAACATTTTCAAAGACTGTTTGATAAACATAATGCATTAGATGAAGAGATTACAATGTTAGAAAAAGAACATGCAAATCAATTTGACATTGAAACTAAGAAAAAAGAAAAATTAAAGTTAAAAGATGAGATTTATACAATCTTAGTTAATCACAAAAAAGACTAATTTTTCACTAAAAAACGACTACTACAACTTACACTAAGTCCTTTTTAGATAAAATAATATAATTTTATCTAACAAAGGCCTTTTATATGGAAAACCTTTTCGAAAATCAAGATGTAATTGACATAAATATTGAAGATTCTGTTAAAGCTTCATATTTAGATTATTCTATGAGTGTTATCATCGGTAGAGCTTTACCTGATGCAAAAGATGGATTAAAACCCGTACATAGAAGAATACTTTACGCTATGCATGATTTAAATATTACTTCAAAATCTGCTTATAAAAAATCAGCAAGAATTGTTGGTGATGTTATTGGTAAGTACCATCCACATGGTGATACTTCTGTTTATGATGCATTAGTTAGAATGGCTCAAGAGTTCTCAATGAGAGAACCTTTAGTTGATGGTCAAGGTAACTTCGGTTCAATTGATGGGGATAATGCTGCAGCTATGAGATATACAGAAGCTAGAATGACTAAAATCTCTGAAGAAATCCTAAAAGATATCGATAAAGATACTGTAAATTATGTTCCAAACTATGATGATACTTTAAGAGAACCTGATGTTTTACCAACTAGAGTTCCTACATTATTATTAAATGGTTCAGAAGGTATTGCAGTTGGTATGGCTACAAAAATTCCACCACATAACTTAAATGAATTATTAGATGCTGTTTTACATGTTATAGATAATCCTGAAGCAACAGCTGATGAATTAATGGAATTTGTTCATGGTCCTGATTTTCCAACGGGTGGTACAATCTTTGGAAGAAGAGGTATTGTAGATGCATATAATACAGGTAGAGGTAGAGTTAGAATTAGAGCTAAACACCACATCGAAACAAGAGGTAAAAAAGAAATTATTGTTTTAGATGAGTTACCATACCAAGTAAATAAATCTAGACTAATTGAATTAATCGCTAACTTAGCTAAAGATAAGCAAATAGAAGGAATTAGTGAAGTTAGAGATGAATCTGATAGAGAAGGTATTAGAGTTGTAATTGAACTAAAAAAAGATACTATGAGTGAAATTGTTTTAAACAATTTATACAAATCTACTCCTATGGAAACTACATTTGGTATCATTCTTTTAGCAGTTCATAACAAAGAACCAAAAGTATTTACTTTACCACAGCTTTTAACAGTATTTTTATCGCATAGAAAAACTGTAATTATCAGAAGAACAATATTTGATTTAGAAAAAGCAAAAGCAAGAGCACATATTTTAGAAGGTCTAAAAATTGCTGTTGATAATATCGATGAAGTTGTTAAAATTATTAGAGCTTCTTCAAATGATACAGAAGCAAAAGATAGTTTAATTGAAAGATTTAGTCTATCAATGATTCAAGCTCAAGCTATCTTAGATATGAGATTAGGAAGATTAACAGGTCTTAGTAGAGATAAGCTAGAAGCTGAATATCAAGAATTATTAGCACTAATTGCTGAACTTGAAGCTATTTTAAAATCTGAAGAAAAATTAAACGAAATCATTAGAGATGAACTATTAGATATTAGAGAAAAATTCTCATCAGAAAGAAGAACTGAAATTGAAGATTCATATGATGAAATTGATATGGAAGACTTAATTCCAAATGAGCCAATGGTAGTTACTATTACTCACAATGGTTATGTAAAAAGAGTTCCAATCAAATCTTATGAAAAACAAAGAAGAGGTGGAAAAGGTAAAGTTGCTGTAACAACTCATGATGACGACTTTATTGAGAAATTCTTCGTAAGTAATACACATGATACATTAATGTTTGTTACAAATATGGGTCAATTATATTGGTTAAAAGTTTATAGAATTCCAGAAGGAAGTAGAACTGCAAAAGGTAAAGCGGTTGTAAACTTAATCAACTTAAGAGCTGATGAAAAAATCATGGCTATTATTCCTACTAGTGATTTTGATGAGTCAAAATCTTTAGCATTTTTCACTAGAAATGGTATTGTTAAAAGAACAAATTTAAGTGAATTTAGTAATATTAGATCAAACGGTGTAAGAGCAATTGTACTTGATGATTTAGATGAAATTGTAACAGCTAAAATTACAGATGTTGAATCTCAATACTTAATGGTATTTACAAGTTTAGGTCAATGTATTAGATTTGAAATTGACAAAACAAGAGAACAAGGTAGAAGTACAAGAGGTGTTAGAGCGATTAAATTCAAACACGATACTGATATTGTAGTGGATGCCGATGTAATCAATAATACAGAGCAAGAGTTATTAACTGTATCTGAAAAAGGTATTGGAAAAAGAACTATGGTTGAAGAGTACAGATGTACTAATAGAGCTGGTTCTGGTGTAATTTCAATGAAACTTTCTGGAAAAACTGGAAATGTTGTAGGTGAAGTATTAGTTGATGATTCTCAAGACTTAATGTTATTAACTTCTATTGGTAAAATGATTAGAGTTGATATGAATACAATTAGAAGAGCTGGTAGAAATACTTCAGGTGTAATAATTGTTAATGTTGATAAAGAAGATAGAGTAGTGTCAATTTCTAAATGTCCAAAAGAAGATGAAGAAATAGAATTAGATGAAAATGGAAATGTTATTAGATATAACGAAGATGGTGAGATTATTGAGTCAATTGGATTAGATACAGTTGAAGTTACAAATCCAAATGAAAATCAATCATTAATAGATAATTTAAAAGATGAAAGTGAGGAAGAATAAAAAATATGAGAAAATTTAATATCGCGATTGTTGGAGCTACAGGTGCTGTAGGTGAAGAACTATTAAGAGTTTTAGAAGCTTATGACTTTCCTGTTAATAATATTGTTCCTTTAGCTAGTGCCAAAAGTGCTGGGTCTAAAGTTGAATATAAAAATAAAGAATATACTGTTTTAGAATTAACTGAAACATCATTTGAAGAAAATGAAGTTGAAATTGCATTTTTTAGTGCAGGTGGTAGTATTTCTGAAAAATTTGCAAAATATGCTGTTGAAGCAGGTGCTGTTGTTATTGATAACACTAGTCACTTTAGAATGGACGAAACAGTTCCATTAGTTGTACCTGAAGTTAATCCAGAAGATATTGTTTCTTGGAGAGAATCAGGGATTATTGCAAATCCAAATTGTTCAACAATCCAAATGGTATTATCTTTAAAACCTTTAGATGATTTATATGGAATTAAAAGAGTAGATGTATCAACTTATCAAGCTGTTTCTGGTGCTGGTAAAACTGGTATGGAAGAACTTGTAAAACAGATGCAAGATTTCTTTGCATTTAAATTAGATGATTCTGAAAAGAATGCTTTTGCTCATCAAATCGCTTTAAATGTTATTCCTCAAATTGATGTAGCTAAAGAAAATGGTTTCACTAAAGAAGAGATGAAAATGGTTCTAGAAACACAAAAAATCATGAAAAAACAGATTCAAGTTGCTGCAACTTGTGTTAGAGTTCCTGTTTTAAGAAGTCACTCAGAATCATTAACAGTAACATTTGAAGATAATACTGTTGTTGATGTAAATGAAGTAAGAAATGCACTGTCTAATTTTGAAAATGTAGAAGTGGTAGATGATTTAGAAAACAACTTATACCCAATGCCAATTATTTCTACAGATACAGATATTACTTATGTTGGTAGAATTAGAAGAGATATTTATGCTGAAAATGTAATTCACTACTTTAATGTTGCTGATCAAGTTAGAGTAGG
>CAKZOX010000119.1 GCA_937138295.1 uncultured Campylobacteraceae bacterium | reverse complement strand
TGGCTATCAGGCTCTGAAAAAGATGTCTGAAAGGGGAGCGCTACCGACTGCTATCTTCGTCTCCAACGATATGATGGCGATGGGGGTGATCAATGCGGCCAATGAGCTTGGTATCAACGTGCCAGAGGATCTTTCTCTCATTGGTTACGATGATATACATATCGCCAAATTCATGTCTCCATCACTGACAACCATTCACCAGCCTAAGTATCGATTGGGGCAGGCCGCGGTTGAAACCTTGGTCAGACGGCTAAACGACAAATCAGCGGAAGCAGAAGTTGTCCAATTAGAGCCTGCGTTAGTCGAGCGAAAGAGCGTAAAAATGCTTTTTTAGCTACATTTCTCTAACTGTATGATTTCGTTTTTTATATCTTTGATATATATCAATTTTTAAAATTTATGGTTTAATTTTGGTCATAATCATATTGGTTTATCCACCTCAGCAGGATCTGCAGTTATTTTATCTGAAATGATACAAAATAAGAAAAAACCTACAGATTATTCAAAAAACTCTATAAGTAAATATAAAAATGAGTTAATATTCCATATTGACTTTCATATATTAAACACGGATTACCATCATACTATATTTAAAAAACTAGGTCATGGAACATATGGAAAAGTTTATGAGTATCTTAAATACCATGTAAATATTTTAGAAACTGCCATCTTTTTTGAAAATTTTGAAACAATAAAAGATTATGAGATAAAATCTATTTCTCATCTTTCTAAAGTTGGAATAGAATTACATATAATCCTTAGAATATACAAAGAAATAATTGCCTATTCAAATGAACATCTACCATTAGTATTATCAAAAGATATAAAAAATATTTATGAAAAATTAATTGAATCATTTGATGATATTACAGAAGAGGCTTCTAAAAGAGTGGAAGTCTCAAAAAACTTAGACATAGATGATGAATTATATAATAAACTTATTTCAGGTGATTATGAAAGTGCAAAAGAAATATTTTTAACAAATGTAAATGATATAGAAAGTTTCATATTAAAATTTGAAAATAAAATGGTTCCAATTCTCAGTAAAATAGGAATTGAATGGGAGTTAAATAATATAAGTGTCTCAAAAGAGCATTTAGCAGTAAATATAATAAATGATATAGCATCTAACTTTTTTGCAACTTTAAAAAATCCTCAAAATACAACTCTAGGAAGTGTATTATTATGTAATATTGAAGGTGAAAATCACAATCTTATAATAAATATTATCAATAAAATTTTCCAACATAATGGTTATAAAACATATAATCTTAACTCAAGTATTCCCAATGATGATTTGGAAGATTTCATATCTACAATACCTTCATTAAAATATATACTTTTTTCTTGTACTTTAGAATCAAATTTGATAAATTTTTATAAGCTACATAAAAATATAAAGAATATAAATAATGAAGAAATAATTACTATAGCTGGAGGTTCAGGGTTTAATAATATTTACAATCCTAGAAGAGTTTTTAATTTAGATTTTTATTGTAATACACTAAAACAAGTTTTAGATATTACTAAATAATTAGTTTATTTTTTGAATTTGAGATGTAAATGAGATGTTAATTATATATAATATTATTTAAAAGGAGCAATTAAAGATAAGATGAAAATACTTTATATTGAAGATGATGAATTAACTTTAAAAAATATGATTATTATTTTAAAAAAATTTAGTAGTGAAATCTATCCATGTGTAGATTATCATGAAGCTATTAAAACTTATGAAAATAATGATATTGATTTAATTATTACTGATATAGAAATGCCATCTAAAAGTGGAATTGACATAATCAAATATGTTAGAGAAAAAAATGACTCCACACCTATAATTGTTCAAACAGCATATAGATCTCATGATTATTTATATGAATGTGCAAACTTAAATATACAAGCATATCTTTATAAGCCTATCACATTAAAAGATCTTAAAGAAGTTTTTGAAAAAATCAATAACTATGTTCAAATAGATGATTCTATTCAAATTGATGATGACATAGACTATAAATACTCTTCAAAACAATTAATTAGTAAAAAAAATGGAATAATTGAATTAACAAAAAAAGAGCTTCAATTATTTGAATTACTTTTAAAAAACAGAAACAATGTTGTAAATTTTGAAGAAATAGAACTTGAAATATGGGACGTAAACTTAGAAGTTATGACGAATAACTCTTTAAGAACAATAATAAAAACTCTAAGAAAAAAAATTGGAAAAGAAAAAATAGCTAACCTATCAGGTATTGGGTATAAATTAATTATATAAAGGACTAAAATTTTAAATCAAAGTTATTTTAATAAATTATCTAACTTAATATTTAAATATATATTAAACCATACTAATATAAAAACTTACAAAGTCTGGATACCTTCCCTTGAAAATAATCTTGACCATATCTTTATATACATAATAATTAATAACATAAAACAAAAGCTTAATTTAGATTTTAGGCTAACAGTATTTACTACTAACAAAACTAAAGAAATTTTAGACAAAAATCGATCTTCCATCTTTTCAAAAAATGATTTATCTTTTTTATCTGATGTAGATTTAGGAAAATATTTCTATAAAAATGATGATAGCTATACATTCAAAGATTTGTATTTAAATAATATTTTATTTTCTACTCTAAATTTAGAAAAAGAAGCCCCTTTAGCTAATATTGATGTTATATTTACTAGCTCAAGTTTCAGTGATTATAATGATTCTTTTATTCCTATGATTGGTTCTATTTTCTTATATTCATTAAAAACTAAATCAGTTTTAGCTTTAGATAAAAATAAATATAAATATATAAACTCTGATGATTTTTCAGAAAAAGAAAAAAATATTTTCATTAAAACTACCTATAAAGAACTAAACTATAAAGATTCTCAAAAAATACAATCAAAAAGAACATCACTAAATACTAATAGAAATTTTGAAAATATACTAAAAGAAAAAGATTATAAAATCAAAAATTTAGAGTATGAATTAGAAGTGTTAAGAAACTCAAAAAGTCTTGTAGAACAAAAACTAAATCAAAGTACTATGAAATTAAACTTTGTAGGAAGTGCATTTGATACAATATTTAATAATCTAAAAACAGAAATTCTTTTACTTGATTATAAATACAAAGTTTTAAAGCATATTAATAAGATTTCTAATTTCTTTTTAATAGATAAGAAAGAAACTTTTCTAACTAAAGAAAATATAAATAATGAATTTTTTGAAGATGATTTTCTAAAAGAAATAAAATTTGCAGTTACAAATAACAAAAACAAAGAGTTTGAAATCAATCATCATGAATACTCATATTTAGTAAATATAATAGTATTAGATGTTCCAAATAACTATTTAAATATAGACTCAGGAATACTTATAACTATAACAGATAGATCAGAAATGGCAAAAAAAGATAAATTACTTTTCCAACAATCAAAAATGGCTTCAATGGGAGAGATGATAAATAACATTGCTCATCAATGGAGACAACCTCTTAACATCATAAACCTAAATATTGTTAAGCTTCAATACATAGATGAAGACAATCAAACTATATCTGCAGAAAGAAATGAAGTATATGAAGAAATGAATCAGGTTGTTGAATTTATGAGTACTACTATTGATGAATTTAGAACTTTTTTCAAACCTAATACTGAGAAAGTTGATTTTCTAGTTGATGATTTTTTTAAAGAGATAAAAAGTCTTTTTATAAATAAGCTTTACTTAGGTGATATACATTTTAATTATGATAAAAATCTCACTTTGTATTCCCACAAAAATGTACTAAAACATATACTTTTAGTTTTTTTAAATAATTCAACAGATTCTTTTAAAGATAAAAATATACAAAATGGAAAAATAACAATCGACTTTGAAAAAAAAGATAATAAAATCAACATTTGTTATATAGACAATGCAGGAGGAATAAATATTAAAGATATAGATAAAATCTTTGAGCCCTACTTTACAACTAAATCTAAAAGTCAAGGCACAGGTATTGGTTTATATATGGTTAAAATATTTATTGAAAAAATATTAAAAGGTCAAATTGAACTTAAAAATTATAAAGATGGAATTAGAATAAAAATTGTATTTGAAACTCACTAAATAAACATTTTAATTTAATAATATTAAATAGTAAACTAAAAGGTTTAATTATGAAAAAAATATTATGTATATCTATTCTCGCAAGTTCTATTTTTGCTCAAGACTTTATTGTTACAAACTCCAACGAGCTTAAAGAAGCACTTGAAACATCACAGGAAAACAGTCAAGATGACACAATTTTCCTTAAATCAGGTAATTACAATATTTTAAATAAAAAACCATTTTTTTATAAATCTAAAGAAAAAAATTCTCTAACATTAATTGGCAGTGATAAAACATATATTTCTGGAAACAACAATACACAATTAATTAATTTTACAAATAATAATGAAATGT
>CAKZOX010000118.1 GCA_937138295.1 uncultured Campylobacteraceae bacterium | reverse complement strand
ACTAATACACCTTTACAGTGACAGTTTCTAGATTCCATATCATCTTCATTTACACCAACATTACCAATTTCAGGCATAGTAAAAGTAACAAATTGTCCTGCATAAGATGGATCAGAAATAATTTCTTGGTATCCAGTTAAAGAAGTATTAAATACGATTTCACCAACAGATGTACCTGTAGCACCAAAAGAGTTAGCCTCTAAAAATGTTCCATTCTCTAAATAAATCCATACTTTTTGCATTATATTAGTCCTCTTTTAATTAATTCTTCTTCATATAGTCTATGATAAACTAAATCATAATCCTCAGTTCCTGGGATAAGTTTTCTTTTATAATTTTTTAATTTATTGATAACTTCTGAATCAGCTTTGTCAAAGCCTTTCATAAATTCATCAATTGAAGCAAAAATTACATTTTTTAACTTATTATCTGAACATGTATAATGAATAAAATCTTCATCCCATAAATAGTCTAATATTTGGTGAGAAATATCAGAAAATCTATCTTCATTATTAAGAATTACTCCAAAATCATTTGCCATTCTTTTTTTAGTCATCCAAAATAGTTGTCTTCTATCTGCATTTAAAAACTCTATTTCTTCTTCTTGATTATCTAAAATTTCATGAACTTTTTCATCTAGTTCATACTCTTTTTCAATATCAGCATCCATTATTCTTTCGATTTCAGCTTCAATTGAAGCCTTATCTTTTCTAACTTCAACAAAGTCACATTGTGCAATATCTCTTGCAATTCTTCTTGCAATGTATGGTGTATGATGTGTTTTTAATCTCATATTAACCTCTTATAATAGTATCGTCTCTTTCTGGTGAAGTTGAAACAATTCCTACTTTTGTAGATGTAACCTCTTCTATTTTTTGAATATATTTTACAGCATTTTCTGGTAAAGCATCAAAGTCTCTACAACCTACAACGCTATCCCATCCATCAATCTCTTCATAGATTGCTTTAACATCTTCTAAATCTGATGGAACATAGTCAATTCTCTCTCCATCAAGTTCATATGCAACACATACTTTAATTTTTTCGAATCCGTCTAAAACATCAAGTTTCATTAATGCTAACTGGTCACAACCATTTAATCTTGAAGCATGTTTAACAGCAACCGCATCAAACCATCCACATCTTCTTTTTCTACCAGTTGTTGTTCCAAACTCTTTTCCAACATCTGCCATAGTATCACCATCTTTACCGAAATCTTCAGTTGGGAATGGTCCGTTTCCTACTCTTGTACAATATGCTTTTGTAATTCCAGTTACAATACCGATATCTTTTGGATTAATTCCTAAACCTGTACAAGCTCCAGCACTAACTGTACTTGAAGAAGTTACATATGGATATGTACCATGATCAATATCAAGCATAGTTCCTTGAGCACCCTCAAGTAAAACTCTTTTGTCTTCATCAAGTGCATTCCATAACATATTTGTAGTATTAGTAATGTATGAAGCTAATTTTTCATTATAACCGTTTAGTTCAGCTAATAACTCTTCTTTATTAGGTGTAGCAATATCTAAAACATCAAAGATTGCTCTATTTTGTTCAAAATATTCTAAAATTTTATCAGCTAATTTTGCAGGATTTAATAATTCTCCTACTCTATGACCAATTCTATTAATCTTATCTGAGTAAGCAGGTCCAATTCCTTTTCCTGTTGTACCAATAGCTTTGTCACCTTTTAATCTTTCTTTAGCTTGATCAATTTGTGCGTGGTATGGTAAGTTTAAGTGTGCTTTATCTGAAATAAATAATCTACCTTCTAAATTTTGAAATTGACTCATTTCTTTAATGATAGACTCAGGAGATAATACAACTCCATTTCCAATTACATTTATTGCTTTTGGATTTAAAACACCCGATGGAATTAAGTGTAATGCATATTTTACACCATCAACCCAAATTGTATGTCCTGCGTTATGACCACCTTGGCTTCTACATACCATGTCATAATTTTGAGCAAGCATATCAACTATCTTACCTTTACCTTCGTCACCCCATTGAATACCAACGATTAAATCTGCTTTCATTTTCACCCTAATCCTCTAAAATTTTTAATAAACTGTCTGTATAAAATGCAAAACCTTGCGAGCTTATATTTTCACTTGAATACATACCACCTTTACATAGTGTGTAGTTTCCTTCGATTACTCTATAGTAAACATCATCATAATATTTTAATGAACCATAATATAATGGTGCGATTACAATATTTTCATAATTTACTTCATTTGCCTTTGCATACAGGTTTTCTAATTGTTCTTTGATAATTGCTGGAACAACATCATAACAATCTTTTAAATCTTCTAAACTTTTTACTTTGATTAATTTATTTAACCAATCACACTCTAAAGCAAAAAGTTCTGCTATTTCACCATTTTTAAATAGTTCAATATCAATACCTAATTCTTGAGCTACTAACCTTGGAATTTTAATATTTGATATTTGAAAAACTGGAGAAATATCTAGTTTTTTTAATATATCTGAAGTTAAGTTCATAATATCAGATATATTATCGTGGTCGATCCACTCACACCCTATTTGATAATCTTCATTTGAAGGGTATGTAAATATTGGCTGAACATAAAACCATTTTTTATGAGTAGTAGTTCTACCTAATCTTTTTGTAATAATTCTTACAACGTCTAAAGTGGAATCTGCTCTTAACGCAACTTGCTCATTTTCTTGGTCAGAAAACTTAATTAGCTTTCTGTTATTGGCAATTGCTTGATGTTGAGAATATGAAAAGTTTGGTGTTACAATCTCTTCAAATGAATTTGACTCTAATACATCACAAATTTTATTCTCAATTGTTCTTTTTAGCTTAGCTACTTTACCAAAATAAAGTCTACTACCCTTTGGTATTTCATGTTCAAAAATCATAATTTAGTTGCTTCCTTTGAACATAACTTCATTAAATATCTTGTTAGCTGTTCCGTCATATTTTCTTAATCCTAATTCATCATATGCTAACTCAATTGAATTTACTGCCCATGATGCTTCAAAATCTTCAACTAATCCCATATGATTGATTCTAAAGATTAATTTTTTAATGTGATCTTGTCCACCTGCAATATTTACATTATATTTTGTTTTTAATATTTTTCTTATCTCTGGTGCATTTTCTGTATAAACTGTCGTCATAGAATTTGCAGGAGTTTGTGGATATATTTCACAACCAATAGCTGTTAAAGCTTCTCTAGTTGCCTTTGCTCTTAATGCTGTTTTAGCATATAAGTTTTCATATCCAATTTCATTTTTAATGTAAGATAAAATCTCTCTTAATCCAATTGTTAATGTAGTTGCTGCAGTCCATGCTGTTGTATTCATTCTTTGTTTTTTAATTTCAGTACCTAAATTAAAATAGTAACCAACTTTTTTAGACTCAATTTTTTCAACTGCTTTATTTGAAAGTCCTAGCATCGCTAAACCTGGTGGTAACATAAGAGCTTTTTGACTTCCTGTAATTAATGCATCAAGGTTAGTTGTGTCAACTTTCTCAACTCCAACAGCTGTAATACCATCTGCAATAATCATAATATCAGGATTAATAGCTTTTACTTCTTTAGCAATTTGTTCAACTGGATGTCTTAATCCTCCAGCACTTTCACAAACTTGGATGCATAAAGTATCAATAGCTGAATCATTTTTGATTATGTCAACTACTGTCTGAACGTCAACTGGAGTATTCCACTCATTTTTAATCTCTGTATAATCGATATTATGAGCTTCACAGATTTTTCCAAATCTCTCTCCAAATTTACCAGAATTTACAGTTAATGCTTTACTAAAAGTCAAGTTAGTAACACATGCTTCCATAGCACCTGTTCCACTTGAAGCCAACATAACTGCTTCTGGCATATCTAAAATCTCTAAAAGTAATTCTCTTGTCTCTTTGAATATTTGTTCAAACTCTGGCGTTCTGTGATGCATAGTAACATCAGCCATAGCTTTTCTAACAAACTCTGGAACAGGAGTAGGACCTGGAGTTAATAACATAAACATTTCCTTAATTAATTTATTCTTTTATGAAAAACTTTACATTATATCTTATAAAATATTATGACTTGGTTAAGAAAATATTCGCATCTATTTTTTCTTTTTTAATTTACTACTTGACATTTATTACTAATTAGTAGTATAATTTTTCACAAGGAGTTTTTAGTGAATAATATTACAAATAAAAGTTATGGAAAAAGAACTGATAAATCTATGAAAACGATTGTTAGACTAGAAAGAGCTGGACTTAAAATTCATAACATGACTGTAAATTATTTAATTAAACACAACCTTACTTTTAATCAATTTAAAGTATTAGAAGTTTTGTATCACAGAGGTGATTTAAATGTTAGTTCAATAACAAAGCTTACTATGAGTACCCCTGGAAATATTACTGTTGTTATTAAAAATCTAAAAAGAGATGAGTGGATAACTTCAATAAAAGACCCTAATGATAGTAGGTCATCAATTCTTACTATTACAAAAAAAGGTATTAATATTATAGAAGAAGTTTTTCCACAACACGCGAAAAATCTTCACAAGGCTTTTGAGGTTTTAACTGACAATGAACTTGATACTTTATATGATTTATTAAATAAAGTTTACAAAGCAAATTAAAAAATTTAAAAAAATACTACTAATTAGTATAAAAAGGAATATTATGAAATTTATTAAAATTTCGTTAGCATCAATCTTAGCAAGTACTGCACTTTTTGCAGGAACATATAATGTAGATAAATCTCACTCAAGTGTAGAGTTTAAAGTAAAACACATGATGGTTTCAAATGTAAAAGGAACATTTGATGATTTTAAGGGTTCTTTTGAATATGATGAAAAAACAAATACATTAAAATCATTAAATGGTTTAGTACAAGTGGCTTCTGTTAATACAGCTAATGAAAAAAGAGATAAACACCTTAGAGAATCAGATTTTTTTGCAGCTGAGCAATATCCTAATATCATATTTGATTTAGATGAAGTAAAAGATGATAAAGCTTATGGAAAATTAACTATGAGAGGTGTTACAAAAGATGTTGTTTTAGATATTGATACAGCGGGTCAAACAATTAAAGATCCATGGGGAAATACAAGAACAGGATTTACACTTGAAGGTAAAATAAATAGATTTGATTATGGAATTAAATATAATTCTTTACTTGAAGCAGGTGGAGTTGCTGTTGGTGATATGGTAAAATTAACTGTAGAAATCCAAGGTATATTAAAAAAGAACTAAAACAATAAAAGCTTTTTTTATTTGAATAAATACCATCAATCATAAAGGATAAAATATGATAAAAGTATTAAAAAAAGAAAATATGGGTAAATCAGATTTAGGATGGTTGCAAAGTCGATTTCATTTTTCATTTGCTGAGTATAGAAATCCTGAAAATATAAATTTTGGTGTTTTGAGGGTTTTAAATGATGACATTATTAAACCTGTAAGTGGTTTTGATACTCATCCCCATCAAAATATGGAAATTATAACCTATGTGATTGATGGTGAATTAAGTCATAAAGACTCTTTAGGAAATACAGAAACACTTAAAAGAGGAGAAGTTCAATATCTAAGTGCAGGAGATGGTATTGAACATAGTGAGTTTAATTTAAACAATAAAAAACCTCTAAGATTACTTCAAATGTGGATTTTCCCTCCACAAAATGGACTACCTAGATTGTATGGTTCAAAAAGATTTACAAAAGAACAAAGAAATGAAAAAATTCTAAATATAGTTTCACCACAAAACGGTAATGCTGAAATTAAGATTTATCAAGATGTAAATATATATGTTTGTGAAAGTTCTAAACAAATAAACTATGAAATAAAACCAAATAGACAAGTTTATTTTATTTTAATTGAAGGTGAAATTACTTTAAATGGAAATGCATTAGAGTATGGAGACGCTTGTGAAATTACTAAAGAAACATTCTTAGATATACAGTGTTTAGAACGGAGTCATTTTCTTTTTATTGAAATGGAAGAAATTTAAATTCTTCCATTTAAAATTAATTATGGTTTGATATATCCATAACCTTTACCTTGAAGAATTGCTAACTCAGCTACTCCACTTGGTACGATATCATTTTTGTTTACATCATATAAATCATCTTCAAAACTAATATTTCTACCTTTTAATGTGTTTGCACATACATTAAATGAAATTCCTTGATCTTTTAAAGCAGAAATACTTGCTTGCATAGAATCTGTAGCATTAGCTTTTTTCATTTTTGTTTTTTTAAGTGAATCAGGGTCTAATAATAAACTAACCCCATTTCCATGTAATACAACTTTAATTTCTAAGTTTTCACTTCCGACTGCGTTAATGTGATTTTGAATATTTCTTAATGCTCCAGCTTGTTGTTTTGGATTGTCATAGTTTATGTGATAAACAACCTTTTGCTTAACTGTAGTAGCATTTGCTAAACCCATTGTTCCAACGATTAATAACATACTTAATAAAATTTTCATATTGAAAAATTTCATATTATCTCCTTAAAGTATTTTATAATGTTAATTATAGTTGACAAATTAAGTATACTATTTATATGGCCTTATTTATAGTAACTTTAATATTATAATTTATTAGTCTACTATAATACTTAACATTCTAAAAGAAGTTTAACAAATATTTTGTATTATTAGTATTGATTTTTTGTTATTAAATAATAAATAATTTTCAAGTTGTAGAAAAGTAACACTAAGTGAGAGATTAAATAAAAAGTTTAAAAATGATTTGAAATTTGTTTGTTAGATTTATATATAAGTGGATTTTTAAGATTTTTAAAAAGAGTAAAGTACTATACGTACTCTACACCTTTTTCACCGTCTGCTAATTCACCAATCACATATCCATCAGTGTTAGCTAGTATAGCATCAACATTATCAGGGTTAACTACAAGAATCATACCTACACCCATATTAAATGTTCTATACATTTCTTCAGTCTCCACATGGTTACCCATAAATTCAAAAATAGGTAATACTCTTACACTATCTCTTTTAATAACTGCTTTTAAATTATCTGGTAAAACTCTAGGTAAGTTTTCAGTAATTCCTCCACCTGTTATATGTGCTAAAGCATTGATGTTGTCTTTGTTTGCTTTGAATTCTTTTACATAAATTCTAGTTGGTTCTAATAAAACATCTTTTAATGGCTTACCATTAAAATCATCTTCTAAACTCATTCCTAATTTTTCTAATAGTAACTTTCTAACTAATGAAAAACCATTTGAGTGGATACCTGAAGATGGTAGTGCGATTAATACATCTCCTGCATTAACTCTTTCAATTCTATTTAGCTCATCTTTTTCAGCAATTCCAACACAAAAACCAGCTAAATCAAAATCACCCTCTTTATACATACCAGGCATTTCAGCTGTTTCACCACCTACTAGTGCACATTCAGATTGAATACATCCTTGTGCAATTCCTTTTACAACATCTGTTGCTTCATTTACTTCAAGTTTTGCAGTAGCATAATAATCTAAGAAAAATAATGGTTCACCAAAGTTACATAATAAATCATTTGTACACATTGCAACTAAATCTATTCCAACTGTATCAAATTTCTTTGAATCAATTGCTAATTTTAATTTAGTTCCAACTCCGTCAGTTCCAGATAATAAAACTGGTTTTTTGTATCCTGTAGGTAATTCAAATGCTCCCGCAAAAGAACCAATTCCACCAAGTACACCTGGGATTAATGTTGATTTAACATGTGGTTTAATATTTTCAACAAATTGATTTCCTGCATCAATATCAACTCCAGCATCTTTGTAACTTACTGTACTCATTATTCACCTTTTTGCTAATTGTATTTATCTTATTAATGATATTTTAAAAAATTTTGGTATTATAGCAAATTATTTATAAATTTTAAGGATTTTTTATTATGACAGAGACAATAGCATTTAATGAAATGATGGTACATATTCCATTATGTACACACCAAGAAGCTTCAAATGTTTTAGTAATTGGTACTATAAACGAAGAGATTGAAAAAGAACTTCAAAAGCATGCATATGCAAATATAGAAAAAGGTGATGTTTCACTAATTAATTCAAAAGATGACAAAGATGTTGATGTAATTATATTAACTGATGTTGAAATTGATGAAATTTTATTAGCAAACATTAATAGAATTTTAAAAGATGATGGTTTAATTACATTTACTACATCTTCATATTGTTCAAACGCAGATAAATTAAAAGCTGATTTATCATTAGTTGGTGAGAAATTCTGGATTGCAATGCCTTATAAATTTGAAGGTAATACTTCTATTATTGCATCAAAAAGACACCACCCAACAGCTGATGTTAACTTACATAGAGCAGACTTACTAGATGATTTAAAGTACTACAGTGCTGAAATTCATAATGCTTGTTTTGTATTCCCTGCAGCTCAACACAAAGAATTAACTGGTATTGCTAAAAGATAAGCAATACAATCTATCTAATCATAAATAAATCATACTTTTAGTAAAATATTTACTATGAGTATAGATTTATTTAAAAACGCAATTGCTTTAACAGGTGGAATATCTACAGGTAAAAGTACTACATGCAACTTATTAAAATTACACGGTTTTTTAACAATTGATGCTGACAAAATAGCACACAAATTATTAGATGAAAATAGTCACAAAATTGCCTCAATGTTTGGAGAGCAATATGTTGAAAATGGAAAAGTTCTAAGAAAAGAGTTAGGAAAGATTATCTTCTCAAATGAAGAGAATAAACTAAAACTTGAAGCTTTACTTCATCCTTTAATTAAAGATGAAATTATAAAAGAATCAAGGGTTTTTGAAATGCAAAATAAACCATATTTTGTAGACATTCCACTTTTCTTTGAAAAAATGCATTATCCAATTCCTCGATCTTTGGTTGTTTACACTCCAAGTGATATTCAAGTTCAAAGATTAATGCAAAGGGACAATATTAGTGAAGAAGAAGCTAAATTAAAAATATCTAATCAATGGGATATTGAAAAGAAAAAAGAGCTTGCTGATATGGTTATTGATAATTCAAAAAACTTAAAGCATCTTCAAGCTGAAGTTGAAAGAATTATAGAACAAATTATTTAACAGGAAAAAAGATGACATATGAAAAATATAGTGCAAGTGGAAATGACTTTGTAATTTTTCACTCACTTACAAACAAAGATTATTCTCAAGATGCTATCAAACTTTGTAATAGAACAGAAGGTATTGGTGCTGATGGATTAATTGTAATTGTGCCAAGTACTGAAGCTGATTTTCAATGGCTATTTTATAATAATGACGGAAGTCATGCTGCTATGTGTGGTAATGGAACAAGAGCTTGTGCCCACTATGCATATACAAATGGTCTAGCTCCTGCAAAAATGAAATTCTTAACAGGTGCTGGAATAATTGAATCTTCTGTTGAAGGTGATGTAGTTGAAACACAACTAACACCATACAATGTTATCAAAGAAGCTTTTGTAGAAGAAGGGAAAACTTGGTATTTAGTAGATACAGGAGTTCCTCATTTAGTAACAATAGTTGATGATCTAAATGAATATGATCATGATTTAAGTGCAAAAATGAGATATGCCCACAATGCAAATGTAAATTATGCAAAAATTGAAGATGGTAAAAATGGCAAAGTATTAAAAGTTAGAACTTATGAAAGAGGAGTTGAAGGTGAAACTTTAGCATGTGGTACAGGAATGAGCGCATGTTTTTTAAGAGCTTTTAAACTAGGACTAGTTCAAGATACAACATATGTATATCCTAAAAGTCAAGAACAATTAACTTTATCTTTGAAAAATGACACTATATATTTTAAAGGAGCTGTAAAAAATGTATTTACAGCAAACCTACATTAATTAGATTATGTATTTTCTAAAACTCCCTATTATTCTAGGTTTTCTGGTTAGTTTTACTTTCGCAGGTAACGCTACAGTTGATTGGAATAGTTATTTAATAGAAGAAGAAAAAAAAGTTCAAGGACAACCACCTTTACAAAATGGTGGTTTACCTAAAGAGTATTATGACATTTCATCAAATACTAAATCAAAAAATTACTTTTTTAAATTTATGTACAAACTAATTGAAAAAGAGAATTTAGAGATCTATAGAGATAGACAAATTGTACTTGAATTTTCAAATCAAAATCTTCTAAATTTTAATTTTGCATCTAAAAACTTCAAAAAATATCAAAAAATACTAAAAAAATATAGAGTTGATTACTTATATGATTTTAATACCCTATTAAAAAGAGTTGATATAGTTCCACCCTCACAAGCTTTAGCACAAGCAGCTGTTGAAAGTGGCTGGGGTAAAAGTAGATTTGTTATGGAAGCCAATAATATCTTTGGACACTGGACTTATAATCCAAATAGAGGTTTAATGCCCCTTCAACGTGATGAAGACGCAACTCACTACATTAGGATTTTTACAAGCTTACAAGCATCTGTAAAAGCATATATGTTTAACTTAAATACAAATGCTGCATACAAAGAGTTTCAAGACAAAAGATATGAACTAAGAAGAGAAAATAAGCCATTAAGTGGTAAAATCTTATCTCAAACAATGTTGAAATATTCAGGGATAGGACACAATTATTTAGAAATATTAGATGATGTTATTACATCAAATAACCTAAATAGATTTGACACAAAATTTTTTAATAAAACAAAAGGATTAAAATGATTTTTACAGCACCTTTAAAATCTGATTCAATAAAAGTTATGCTTTTAGGAAGTGGAGAATTAGGTAAAGAAGTAGTTATTGAAGCACAAAGACTAGGAATTGAAACAGTTGCAGTTGATTCATATAGCAATGCCCCTGCACAATTAGTTGCAAATAAAGCATATACTATTAATATGAAAAATGAAAATGAAATTTTAGATGTAATTAGAAGAGAAAAACCTGATTATATTTTACCTGAGATTGAAGCTATCAATATTGAAGCATTATTAAAAGCTGAAAAAGAAGGTTTTCATGTAATTCCAAATGCTGATGCTGTAAATAAAACTATGAATAGAAAAAATATTAGAGAATTTGCAGCTGTTGAATTAGGTTTACCAACAAGTAAATATAAGTTTGTAACTACTTTAGAAGGTTTAAAAGAAGCTGCAAATGAGATTGGTTTTCCTTGTGTAATTAAACCTGTAATGAGCTCATCAGGACATGGTCAAAGTATTGCTAAAAGTGCTGATGATATTGAAAACTCATGGAACTTAGCAAAAGAGGCTAGAGGCGATGCTAGTGAACTTATTGTTGAAGAATTTATTACTTTTGATTATGAAATCACTTTACTAACAGCTAGAAATGAAACAGAAACAGTATTCTGTGAACCTATTGGGCATATTCAACAAGATGGTGATTATATTTTTTCATGGCAACCTATGAACATGAGTGAAGTTGCTAAAAAGAAATCTCAAGCAGTTGCTAAAACTATCACAGATGGTTTAGGTGGTAGAGGTTTATTTGGTGTTGAATTATTTGTAAAAGGTGATGATGTTTACTTTAGTGAAGTTAGTCCTAGACCACACGATACAGGTATGGTTACTATGATTACTCAAAGTCAAAGTGAATTTGCTCTTCACTTAAAAGCAATTTTAAATCTTCCGTTAGGATATATTAATTATGGTGCTGGTGCAAGTGCTGCTTATAAAGCAAGTGGCGATTCATTTAATCCACAAATTGATGTATACAACTCAAGTTTTACAAATGATAGTATTATTAGAGTATTTGGTAAACCTCAATCACATGTTGGAAGAAGAATGGCAGTTGCATTAACTTATGATAAAGACTCTTCTGATAAAGCTTTACAAAAAGCTAGAGAAATTATTGGAAACTTTAAAGATAACTAACATATAAAATAAATAATATAATTAGCAGTATTTTGAAATTTAAGACAATACTGCTAAATATAAATATTATTTTTATTAATACTTCATTAAAATAACATATGTATACTTTATGACATTTATTAAAAAGGTATTAAACTATGGAAAATATAATATTTCAAAGTAATCCATCTTTAGATACATTAAAAAGTTCTATTGAAAAAATTCAAAACAATTCAAAGTCAATTATAATTCTTTCATGTGACAATAATAACTACAATACAGAAGAATTTAGTTCAATTCTTAAAAATATAAAAACTCCCATTATAGGAGGAATATTTCCTCAAATAATTTTTGAAAACAAAAATTATGAACAAGGTGATATTATTATTTCACTTCAAGATGAACTAGATATAACTATTATTAAAGAATTATCTCAAAAAGCAGATGATTTAGAAGATGAAATAGAAGATAGGATTGGAGACTTAGAAGATGAAACAAACTCAATGTTTGTTTTTGTAGATGGGTTGACTAAAAATATTAATGAATTAATCTCATCATTATTTAACAATTTTGGGTTAAATATTAATTATATAGGTGGAGGAGCAGGAAGCTTAAGTTTTGAACAAAAACCTGTAATTATTTCTAATGAAGGACTAGTTCAAGATTGTGCAATATTAGCTCTTTCAAAAAATCAAATTAATCTTGGTGTAAAGCATGGTTGGTTTGAAATTAGTGATTCAATTAAAGTTACTAAATCTGATTCAAATGTGGTTGAAGAACTAAACTACAAACCAGCTTTTGAAGTTTATAAAGAAATTGTTGAAAAACATTCAGGAAAAACTTTTACAGATGAAAACTTTTTTGATATTGCAAAAGGTTATCCTTTAGGTATCAATAAAATATCAGGGGAAGCTGTTGTAAGGGACCCTATTATTTTAGAAGACAATAAGTTAATATGCGTTGGTGACGTGCCTGTTAATTCATATGTAAATATTTTAGGTGGAAGTTTAGACTCTTTAACTACAGCTGCAAGTCAAGCATCAAAAGAATCTAATGCCAATAACAAAGAATCTTTTACACTATTTATTGACTGTATTTCAAGGGTATTATTTCTTGAAGAAGATTTTACTAAAGAATTAGACATTGTATATTCTGATAATAAAAAACTTGTTGGAGCATTAACATTAGGTGAAATTGCAAACAACAAAAAACACTATTTAGAGTTTTATAATAAAACATCAGTTATTGGAAATATCATAGAATGAATTCATCAGAAATCAACACAGCGATATTTGAAATATCACTAAATATCGGTACATCTTTAGATTTAAATAAAGTTCTTAAGGAAGCTATGACTAGCTATTTAAGACAATTAGATTGTACTGGAATTGCTGTGTTGAATGATGATTTTAGTATATTAAGTAATAGACCAAAAGTATTGAAAAATGATGCTGATTTAAGCTATGTAATAAAATACACAGAAGAAAATCTAAATGATATTCAAAAAGATTGTTTTGCTCAAAAAAATCCATACTATTTGGAATTAAATGATAGACACTTTTACATTTATTCATTGGAAAGTTTTGGATATTTGATTTTTATTAAAAATCAGGAACCTTTTTCATTGGAAATTGTTAAAGCATTATCTCAAATCAATGAAAAATTTGGAAACTCTATAGTTGCATGTATTGAAATAGAAAAGTACAAAGAAGAACAAATACAATTACTACAGCAATCAAAGTTAATATCAATGGGTGAAATGATAGCTAATATTGCTCATCAATGGAGACAACCTTTAAGTGCTATTACATCTTTATCTTCAAGTATGCTTGCATATAAACAAATGGGAATGCTTGATGATGAAACAATAGATAATAACTTAAATCAAATTATTAAAAAAAGCGAATATCTTTCAAATACTATTGAGACATTTAGAAACTTTTTAAAAGAGGAAAAATCAATAAAAGATGTATGTATTCAAACTAGTTTAGTCAAATCTTTAGATATTTTACAAAGTACTTTAAAGTCTCATGACATAAAACTTGAAACTATAATTGATGAAAAAGAGGATTATACTATTAAAGCTTACGAAGGTGAGCTTTCTCAATCAATTATTAATATTGTAAATAATGCTAAAGATGCTTTGCTTGAAAGAAAAATTACTAATCCATGGATTAAAATAGAACTTATAAAAAATGAAGATCATATTAGCATTACTTTTGAAGATAATGCAGGTGGAATAAAAGAGAGTATTCTACCTAAAATATTTAACCCCTACTTCACAACAAAGCATCAAAAGCAAGGAACAGGACTAGGTTTAAATATGAGTTATAAAATCATAAAAGAGAGTCTAAAAGGTAATTTATATGTTAAGAATACAAAGAACGGTGCTAAATTTTTTATTGATTTACCTTTAAGTATTGAAGACAAATAAATAATTTATTCTACTACTTCAGTTTTAAAATTTTTGTTTAGCTTTATATTAACCTTATATTCTATTGAACTTCCCTTGTCTATTTTGTAAAAATCTCCATTTACATAAAAAAGTAAATTTTTTACTAAAATTAGGTTTCTATCAGGGTCTATACCGGTTAAATTTTCTTCTGTACTATTAGAATACAAACCATCAAATATACAACTAATACTAAGAATCTTTTTGTTTATATCAACTTTTAATAGTATAGTTCTATCACTTTTTGTA
Organism: uncultured Campylobacteraceae bacterium; assembly: GCA_937138295.1. GTDB lineage: Bacteria > Campylobacterota > Campylobacteria > Campylobacterales > Arcobacteraceae > JALRJW01. Next base: position 15,446 of record CAKZOX010000118.1, on the reverse strand, counting down.
GAGTATCTCTCTTTTTTTATCATTTCTAAACATGCTTGCTCAATTAAAGCAGAGATTACATTTTCAATATAAACTCTATTTACCAAATAATTTCCATGAACTTTACTAAGATTTCTAAAGTCTAAAAAGAATTTATTTTTTTTGTTGTTATATATAAACTCAGATATTTTTTCACTTTCAGATACTACTAAACTATCAAAAAAGTTTAAATCCAAATCTACCTCATCAAAGTAATCTTCCTCAAAAGATTGAACTCTATTATAAAAATCATAAAACGAATTTGTAACCATTCCTAAATGATCAATTATAGTAAAGATAGTTTTACTATCTTGTAATTCATTTACAGTCAATTTGTTTAATTTCTTTGTTACAGACAAAGTACTAGAACTACTTAAAATATATTTTAAAGTATATAATTTATCTTTGATATACAAGATATTTTTAACGGTTTTTTTAAAATCTTTCTGAATATTTAAAGTGTTTAATCTATTCAAAAACTCTACATTATCAAATATAAAAGTAGAAATATTTAATTCATCTTTTTTGTCTTTAGTAAGATTGTTTAGAATATATTTTTTAAATCCTAAAAACATTTCATCAAAGATAGCGTTTATATTTGCAGTTGTTTCTTTTAGATTTTGATTAGATTCATATATATAATCTCTATTTACAGCTGTTTTAGAACCTGTATCACTTGTTAGAATTATATTAAAATCAAAAAATGATTCATAAATTCTTTTAAGTTCTTCACTTTCAATTTTTATTTGTTCTATCGAACGAGTGAAACTATTTTGTAAATCTACATCATTAAACAAATCTAATTCCTAAAAGCAATTTTCTTTATTAGCTACAAATCTCTTTGTAGATAAACCAACCCAATATTCCCTGTCAGATTTAACTGTTTGTCCTGAAGTTCTATAGAAAGTCTGAATTAAAAGTTTATCATCAGTTTTCATACCTGAAACCTTATCACCTCTTTCTAGAACTTTTAATATTTTTCCATCTAAGTCTTTATTTGCTCTTACATTTAACATAGGTATAGTTAATTCATATACACATGAATCCATATTTTTATACTTTGGATCTGTTTGAACACTAACTAATTTTACTTTTTCTTTTTTTGTTTCGTCTTTTACAATCTTTTTTAAATCACTTACTGTTACAGACTCATTATTTAAATAAATAAAGTATCCGTAATCATCATCAAGTTTTTTGTATAAAGTAACTGTTTTTGTTCTAGTATTAATATAAACAATTCTGTGATTTAAAATCAAGTCGCCTTTTTTATATCTACCTTCTATATTTAATGTTGATTCAACATTTTGCGTATTTGATCTTCTATCTGTTTCTTTTTGCTTTAGTACTACATAATTTTTACCATTAAATTTATACATACTTTTAATGATTATATCTCTTATATTTTTACTTTTAGCTATATCAGTTGAAAGTCTTGTTTTATCATACTCATTTTCTAGTAAGTTTCTTTCAAATTCTTCTTTTGATATTTTTTTTACTTTTTGAACATTACCATTTATTATGACATCTTTTCCATCATCTAAATCAGTCTGAATAGTCTCTTTTCTTTTTTTAATTTGCTCTTCTAGGTAAGTTTTCTCTAAACCTGTAATAGCATTAAAAAACTCTTGAGATTGTTTATCTAGTTCATCTAGTTTATTTTCTTGTGCTATTAAACCACATGCAAAAATTAAAAGAGAGCTATAAAAAAACTTTTTTAACATTTATATTTCCTTTATTTAAATTCAAAATCGTAGTTAAAACCACTTATATATGTTGGATATTTCAATTCTAGATCTTTTACATCATCTCCATCATAGATTATACTATCAAAATGATTTGTATTAAAAATTGGTATCGCTATAGTTTTATAATTATTATCATCAAATCCAACTTTTCCCCAGCAGTAAGTTTGATAATTTGTATCTATTGCACATACTAATTCTTCATCAATAAACTTAACTTTTAGCCATTTATTGTTTTTAATGGCAAAATCTAATTTATCTTCATCGGTTTTATCTAAATCAAGTACGTTATAATCGCCTTTAATTTCATTATTTTTATTTATCCATATAGTATATATATCTTTATACTCATCACTTGCTATCATATCTGAATCAATAATTTCAGAATCTTCAATGAAATTATAATCTGAATGACTTTTTATAAAATCTTCATTCTTAACAATACTTGGTAATTTACCTTCTTCTTGAAAAATATAATATTTTTCACCAGAACTTGTGATTCCAGTTACCCCTCTTGAATTACTTCTTAAGCTTACAAATTTTGTCTCATTATTTATTATTTGGTTTATATTTTCTGGTTTACAAAAGTTTAATGAAATTCCACTAATACTTTGCAAACAATCATCTTTTGCTGAATTTTCCTTATCTATACCCCATAAATAAACATTTCCATTTGCATCTAAAGCAAACATCTTTTTATAATCTTTTTCATATGAAATAGCAATGTCTTTGAAGTAATATGGGATATTATTATCATTTAGTATTTGTATTGGTTTAGTTTCATCTTTAGAATCATTTTTTTCATTTCCATTGCCAGCAAAACCATCATCATCTTCACCAAATGTATATAATGTTGCTTTATCATATGTTTTATTTTTATTGATTGTTCCATTTGACAATACAAACCATCTTTTATCTATAGCAATTACTTTATTTGCTTTACCATATTTTTCATTTTCCTCATCTAAAGTACCATTAAACCAAGTTACTTTATATAATAATTCTTCAGTATCTGAATTTTGATCTAAAGCTGGAACTAAATAATCATCTTTATCTCCGCTTGAACCTGTACAATAAAGAATATAGTCTTCACTTATAGCACATGTTCCATTTTCACTAGAAGCAAAAAAGTCTATAAATTGAGTTCTATTTGGCGATGAAAAATAATTCTCATTAGAAATATTAGTATCATAACTTTTTACCTTTAATCTTACAGGTAATGGAATAGTTACATTCTTATCTTCACTTTTATTTTCATATTTATAATCATCTTTATCTATAGTGATTATTCTATTTTCGTTATTACCCCAAGTGTAAATGTCACCATTTAATAAATATCCACCTGAATATGGAGTGATTAAAAGTTTAGCATTTGTATAAGCTGTTTCACCTATACCTTCACCTCCACCCATAACTTTAAATATATCTTGTCCTAAATACATAACTTGACTTACGGCATCACCATCAATCATATATATAAGACTACCTACACTTAAAAAATTGTTTGCTAATAATTTATTAATAGTAAGATTTGTTGTACTTAATTCTTCATTTCCAAAAATAATAATATCTCTACCATTATAAGTGAATTTTTTCGTACCTGTTAAGTCATACCACGTTAAAGTTCCATCTTTTAAGTAGTATTTATCAGTTAAATTAAGTAGAGGTAAATCTAATATATCAACTAATATTGAAGCTTGATTGTTTAAAACAAATGATTCAATACTTGATAGCTTTATTTTAACATTATAAGAACTAATTGTTGTAGGAGCTAAAGTATGCTGTCTATTATTATTTGAATAATAGTAATCATAGAACTTTGTGATTGATTTAGTGTCTAAATTTATCTCATTTTCTATATAAGCATCTTGTAAGATTGTAGTGATTTTTATTTCTTTAGAAAAATCATTAAGTATAGAAAATCCATCATTTAAAAATTGATTATCAACTAAATCAGATAATGTTGGAACTTTATTATTTTTAAGAAGATATTCTTTAAACGCTAAGGCAATTGCTTCTTCTTTTTGAACAAAGCTTTTTGCTTTCTCATAGGCTACATTTGCTGCAAAATCATCCATAGCAAATATTTTAGATATAAAAATTATACTGATAAAAAACACTACTATCTTTTTCATTTTAAAGCCTTCTTTTGAGCTATATAATCAACAAAATATACATTTTCATCTTTAGTACTTTGTTTAGTCTCACCCAAATAATTCAAAATCCCCAAAGCCGCTTTCTTATCTTTTTGAGTTTTGGCATCTAATCTTGAAACTAAAATATGTCTATCTATGCAGAGTTTTTCAGTTCCTAATAAAACTAAATTATAGTCTAAAATAGACATTCTTTTAAATATTTCTTTTAATTTAGCCTCTAATTCTTGCGTTGTTGGATAAGCTTTTTTTGTTTCTTCAATTTTTGTGTTTAATTCTTTAGTTTTTAATATTAAATGTTCATTTGATTTTTTTTGTAATTCAATCTGAACAGTTAAATTTTCTACTTTTGATTTATTTACAATTATAACATACAAGTTTTTTATTGAAAAAAGTACAATTAATAAAAATAATAAACCAAATAAGGCTTTAATTATTACAGAGTGTTTTTCTTTTTTTATACTAATCATTTTTTTGCACCTGAATATTACTTATACATTGAGTTAAATCTTTATGCTCTTTTGCAACCTTTTCAAAACGATTTAATAATCTCTTATTAAGTCTTTGTTCAATTTGAAGCTCTTTTTCGTATTTTTCTATAAAATTATCTTCTAAATAGTTTTTTTCAATAAATGGAAGTACACTATTTACTGTTAAATATATTATAAACAATACAGCTGCTATTACACTATTTTTCTTTACAAAAGTTGACAGGGTATCCATTTCTGGAATTTTCTTTACTAATGTTTCTACGTGACCTAATTCTATAGCAATTACTTGATTATTTTCATTTTTTGTATTTTGCTTTAAAATATTTTCTATGGCAAATTTATACTTCGAATCAATAATATAATAAATCTTATCAATAGAACCACCACTTGATAACATAGTTAAATGTTTAGCTATTAAAATTGATTTAATCATATCATCTGTAATAAAATTTTCATTTATTTTTGCAGAATATATTGTTTTATGATTAAATAAAATATAAAACTCACTATCACCAATGTAGATTAAAAAGTTATCATAATCTAAGTATTTTCTAGACAAAATATTTAGTGAATATATATTTTCATGAACATGACTTCTTGGTAAATATGCTTTATATTTTCTATATTTATAATAAACAAATAATTCTTTTAGAGGTTCAAGTTCATCTATACTTGTGTAGAAGTCTTCATATTCTTCTTTACTATGATAATCAGTTACAATTAATCGTACCATAACTCTTCACCTCTCGTGATAGCTAAAGAATCTTCTTTAGTTATATTACCAGCTTCATATTGTAATTGTGAAGCCCTTTCAACTGTCATATACTCAGCAGGATCATTAAAATCTCCACCATGACCTATTTTAAATCTTATAACCTCAGCAATTGGAACCCTGTCTTTAAATCCTGAATTATTACATTCATGACAACCTGTCTTTTTATATCCACCCTGACCATCTGGTTCTTTACAAAATTTACAAAGTTTTCTTACTAATCTTTGAGAAACAATACCCCTTAAACTATCGTTAATATCTCCCATATTAATTCCCAAAGAAGTTGTCATTCTAGCTACTGTTGCTTGAGCTGAGTTTGTATGCATAGTAGAGAATACTAACTGACCTAAGTTTGATGCATTTACAAGTTGCATAGCTGTTTGTGGTTCTCTTGTTTCACCAATTAAAATGATATTTGAATCTTGTCTTAAAATATCAACTACAGCTTCAGGGTAACCATATTTAAATTCTTCACTTGCACTTGCATATTCAGATAAATCAATTTGGAAGAATTCCTCATTTGTATACTCTACAGGATCTTCAATCGTAACGATATATTGTTTTTGTAAAGCAAGTTTTTTTAGTAAAGCATACATTAGGTGAGTTTTACCCGAACCAACTTGACCAGTAATTAAAATCATACCATTGGCATATTTATTTAGATTATCAAGAATTTCAACTGTTTCAATTGGATAATTTAAGCCAACTAAATCATGTGAAATAACACCTTTTCCACCAATCATTCTTAGTACTAATGAAAAGTTTAATTTTGAATTAATTAATCCAAGTCTGAATTTAATATTTTTCTTTCCGTACTCATAATTAATGATACCATTAATAGATTCAAAATCAGAATCTTCTTGATCAGCCATAGTTACAAGTCTTCTTTTTAGTGTCTTTGCTACAACTGTAGGCATAGTACCCATATCAACTTTTACACCATCTATTCTAAACCAAAGTGTAGCAAATCTAGTTGATTTTTGAATATGAATATCAGAAGCTCCTAAAAGAATTGCTTGTGACATCATTTTATCAAAGTATTTTTCTAGTTCGTCATCATTATCTAATTCAGTATTTGAACTAAATACAATTTCTTGATCTTCTCCAAATACAGAAGATAGTACATCTTCTCCTAAAATTACAATTTTTGAAAAATAAAATTTACTTAGAATTTCAAAATCAATATTTACAACATCTCTAATACCAATTACTTTATTTTTTGTTTCTTTATCCTCTAGAGTAATAATATAATGATTAGAACATAATTCCATTTTTTCATCATTTAATTGATAAGAAGTATCTGTATATTTTTTTGTTAGTTGTGAATATGTCTCGTAATAATCATACCCCATACCCTCAACAAACTCTTTATATTTTATTTCATTGGAAATAAGATCAGCAAATCCACCAGTAAGACTATATTTGTTATTTACATGTTCTTCTATTATGTGAATTAAGTTTTTATCAGATTCAATATCTGATTTTTTAAATTTATTCTTAGAAGGCTTTAAAGCTATAAATTGTTTTAATTTCTTAATCATGTTTTTCTCTTACTGGTACAATGTTTTAAAAGTAAATGTACTAATTACAAGGTTAATAATATCAGAACCAATTATAACCGTAACCAAAGTTGCAATCAACCAAAATAAAAACTTCCACTGTAAAACTACGTATTTAATATTCTTTTCAAACATAGTATCACAAGTCTCATACAAAGATTTTGTAGTTTCTGCATAACTTGTTTGACTAAGTTCCGATAGCTTTATATCAGCTGTTACTAAAGTTGGAAAATTGTATTTCTCAAAAACTACAAACAACTTTTTATTTTTATTAATATTAAAAGCTAATTCTGTAAAAAATGGTCTAAGACCTATTTTAAAATAATCCTTTGATAATATAATAGAACATTTATGTAAAGAAATACCTGCACTAAGCATTTTGTTTAAAATTCTAAACATAAATCTTCCATCTGAATAACACTGAGTTTTGAATACTTTATATAACCATCCTGGCTTTAATTTTTCAGTATATATATATCCAAAGAATATAAATATCATCAAAAATATTGTGATAAACATTCCTGCGTACCCTACTGTATAAGAAAAGTATCCAGGAATATTTAAAAACTGTTCAACATCAGGATTTAATTTTTTTAGCGTTACTAAATCCTTTGTTAAAATATCCATATAAAATACAAGTGAATAAAAACTCAAAGCAATAACTGACAATGGTACAAATATTGGGTTAACCATACTTACCAATAAATTAGAGTTTGATTTTTGGAAGGATTGTACTAACTTTAAACCATCAACTACAGTTGTACTATTTACTACTAAGCTGTATTGAAATGTATTTAAAAATTTGTATTTATATAAAATGGCCTCTAAAGTATGTTTTCCTATTTCTAAATCCCTAATAGCTAATTCTAATCTTTGTTTGAACTTTGAATTTTTTGTAATTTGTTCTTTATAAAGTAATAAAGCTCTTCTAGTATTTGAACCATTTTCTAGCTTTGTTACTAAATAATCAATTAGAAATTGCTCATATGGATCTGAAAATAAGCTCATTTATTAAAAACCTTTAATACTTCTAAGAGTTACAATATAAACTATTTCTCTTCTAACATAAGAGTTTGAATCAGTACCACCAATTGCAAAACTTTCAACTGGTAAAATCCCTTCATACTCTTTAGCATCATCATGTACTATAATTGAACCAACAATTGCAGTTTCTCCAAGTCTTATTTCCCTTGAAATATTGTAACTTTGATCATTGTATTGAGGTAAGGCAATACTTGTACCATTTATTTGAGTACCTGCATTTAAATCAATAAGTTTTTTTATACTTGGTGTAATATTTAAAAATATTTTATCCCTTGAAACTTTTGCTTGAGCTGTAATTGCTGTACCATCTTTTATTGTATTTACAGTTACATCAGAAGTAACATTACCTGTATTTGCATCAGTTGTTGTTTCTATTTTTTCAATGTAATCTGTATTTTGAGAAGTAGATTGTACAGTTGGGATATTATTTTTTAGAACCATTAGGTTTCTACTATAATTTAGAATTCTTCCAATTTCATTGTTTAGTTTTCCTTCAATAGTAAGATCTCTTACTAAATTATTACTTGAAAAACTTAAAACTCCATTTGTGATATTTCTAACTACACCATCAGTTGATGCTGCAGCTGTTTGCCTATTATCTATTATAGAACTTATTCCATATTCCATACCTTTATTAAGTACAAGTTCTATTCTTTCAAATTCTATAATAGCTTCTTTTGAGAAAGTATCTTCGTATGCTTTAGCTATTGTTCTTACAGCATTTTCAACATTTTTTGTTGATTTTAAGTATATTAGACCACTTGCTTTATCTATATGATATGTCGAAATTGTATCATCTGAAATTATACTTTTTAACATAGAGTTTAATTCATCATACAAAATAATAGATGAAGTATTTTGAACTTTACTCTCACCTGCTGTTTCACTTGATGAAGTTTGATTTGATGATTGAAGATTTAACATAGGAATATTTAATTCAATAACTATATCTTTATATCTTCTAATTTCAAAAGTTTCATTATCATAATCAATATCTACATATATATTTTTAGCACTTGACAATGAACTAACAGCATCTAAAATATTTTCACATTTAATTGAAACAATACTGTCTAAAAATTTTGCTTTATCTTTTATATTTTGACCAATACTAAATTCAAAGCCTGTAGTTTTTGTCATTAGTTTTGTTAATTCTTCAATTGATAATTCACCTTCAAGTTGGAATGGTAATTTTTCAATTGATACTTTTTTTGTTTCACTTGTATTTAATAACTTTACTAAAAATATTCCACCACTTTTTTTAACAAATAATTCTTTTTCTAAAACTGCTTTTAAATACTTATTTAAAGTACTTAAATTATTTATTTTCATTCTACTTGTGGGTATTACAATATCATTACTTTTTAGGAAATAATAGTTACCATCTAATAATTCTAATTCTTTTAAAACAGTACTTAATGTTTTTTCTTCTAAAACAGATACATACTCTTTTTTAACAGTTTTTTCATCTACTAATGTTTCTGAGTATGATTGTTTAAAATTATTGTAATCCTCTTTTTTAACATTGTTTTTTGCATTTTCAATCATTTCATTGTGAAAGCTCTTTTGAGTACACCCTGAAATAAAAAATGATGTTCCAACTAAAAATGTTAAAACTTGTAACTTATAAGACATAAAAAATTTCCTTACCTAAATTTAAAATCATAATCAAATCCACTAATATATGTTGGGTATTTTAAAAAAATGTTACCATTATAATAGTTTTGATCATAAGTTCTTTGTATGTTTTTATCTTCTGTTTTGTTATATAAATAATCATTTAGAGTACTTATTTTACTATCTTTATATAAAGAAGTACTTAACAGTGGTAATCTATTAGCTAAATGCCCCCAACAAAATAACTTTGGATTATTTTTAACTTTTGCAATTAAGCATATAAATTTATTTTTTTCAGTCAATTCTGTTGAAACTTCAACATCATCTCCTCCAGAATTACCCATACCTCCAAATACAGAATCATCTCCAATTATTTGACCATCTTTAAATAAAAAATTATCAAAATTTTTCAATCTATTTTTTAAAGTACTATTAGATTCATATTCTGATTTTGTAAATTTTTTTAAATAAATAGAATTAGTACCATTTCCTCCATCTATATCATCATTTATATATCCTTCAACTTGGATGATATCATCTCCATTACCTAATTCTATTTTTTTATTTACATTACCTTTAATTACAATTCTATCATTATCATTTTCAGTATCGATTTTATCATTTAAATCTCCTTCAATGTAAATATCATCATTTCCATTTCCAGTCTTAATTTCTTTATTGGCATTTCCAAATATTTGAATTTTGTCATCTCCATTATCTGTCTTTATTTTATCATTTGTACTTTTCTTAATAGTAATTAAGTCATTTCCATTACCGGCATTTAATTCTTTATTTAAGTTACCATTGATTACTAATTCGTTGTTGTCATTACCTAAATCTATTTTATCGTTAGTATCCCCATTAATTTTGATTTTATCATCACCATTTTCACCTTTAACTTCTCTGTTAGCATTTCCATTAATTTCTAATTGATCATCACCATTTTTTAATTTTATTTCATTATTGGAACTACCATTAATGTAGATAATATCATCTCCATTTGAAGGGTTTGATGTATTTGTAGCTACACTTATTCCACTCCATTCTGTAAATGTTGTATCTAATTGAAATGTACCTGATGTGCTAGACTCATTTGAATATACTGAATTTATCTGATTGATATCTAAAACCTCATCATATATTCTTAAATCACTTATTTCACCTGTAAAGTCATAGTAATCTCTAAATGGATTACCCCCAACTTCTACATTATTATAGTAAGCTCCAATATCTTCACTAAAACTAGAAGTTAAAACCAATACACCATCAACATAAATTTTGATTTCAGTTCCATTATATAAAACTACAATAAAACTTTTTTTACCACTTACTAGTACATTATTTACATCAAAAGCTTTATGATTGATTTCAAATCTTATACCATCATCTTTTTGGAGTAATTGAAAACCATCAGCACCATATCCACCACCATTTGAAACTATATAATTAAAGTATGAATTATCATCCTCTGGCGTTACAAAAACTGTAAGAGTAAATTCTTTACCTGTAATATTAAAATCTTCAGTGTTCTGTATTTCTATTCCAACATTTGAATTTCCATTAAATACTGCACCTTCAAATGTTAATTTAGGTATTGGTAAACCTAACTCAGTAATTTCACCATAACTGCTTATATTACTATAAGTATTGGATAATACATTTAAAGCATTTGCAAATATGTCATCTTCACTTTGAGGACATGATGTTTCATCGTAGTTTTTACAGGTAATTAATTCACTATCTACAGAGATCAATCCATTATCATTATTAATATAGCTAATTTGAGTATCAGATTCTTTTTTTGATAAGGTAATACTTTTTACATTTTCTAAGTTATTAATAATTTCTAAATCATCTAAATCTTTTGTTTTATAAAAGTCTCCAGAAGTAGTTTTTATAATGAATTCTGAAGAATTTATAAAAACTTCATCTACTATAATTGAACTATCTAAACTAGTTGGTTTATATAAATTATCTTTTGATCTTTGTCCCCAAATCCAAAAGTTATTATTTGTATCAACAGCACCAAAAGTTTTTGTACCACTTAAAGAATAAACTTCCTTATAACCTGTATCAATTTTAGAAAAATCATTTGATGAACTTTCTTCGTTTGAACTATTTATTCCAAGTGAGCCTGCTAAATTAACACCCATTGTATATAAGTTTCCACTAGTATCTACAATAGCTATAACTGTATCTGTCATTGCAACACTAATAATATTATTATAAATTTTTTTCATATACGAAGTACTACTATAACTTCCTGAACAATAAAGACTATTGTCAATAGAGATTGCACAAATATTTTGTTTATTTATTGCTAAAGATTTGTATTTTATTCTATTATGATTATTATCCCAATAATCCACAAAAAAATTCTCTCTAATAGCTTCATTTTTTAGCATTATAGGTGTTCTAATAATATCAGCATCAGGATTATTAGTTGTATTTATACCAAATTTATTGTGACTATTATCTCCCCAACAACTTATATCTCCACCTACAAGATAACATCCTATATCTTCTCTAAGAACTAATATCTTTTCTCCTGGCACAACACCTACTGTTCCAAACTCATCAGTTGTTCCACCAGTGTTTGTAGTATCTCCAGCACTTGTAATTTCTCTTTTGATCCACTCTTTTGTTTCTACACTACCTTGATAATAATACTCATACCATTTATTTTCTGTTACATTCTTAACATATGCTTTTGCTCCAATTGGAGCTTGAATTACATCTAAGTACTTTTCATCATTTATTACTAAGTTTTCACCTGTTGAATATACATCAAATGATATTCCTGGCTCTTCGCAATATTTTAATATAAGTTGAGAGTTTACTAATTCATAAAATTTTTCGTCTTTTGTACATGTTGAAGTTTGATTTATACTTGGTAGTGTATTGTCATTTTCATAAGCAATTAATATTTTTACAATCTGTTTTTGTAAATTATCATATTTTACAAATGCACCCTTTAATAAATCATCAGAACTATTTGTTTTAGGAGCTTGTGTTAAGACTCTATTTACTTGATTAACATAATAATTATATAAAAATTTATGATTATCTTTATACTCTTCTTCTGTTTTTATTGCACCTCTTATAAATGCAAATCCATTTACAAAATACACATCCATTTCTTTTTGAGTATATGGATTTATTTTATTAAAATCAGTTCCTAAATAATCACTTACAGTTAATTTATTCCAATCTAAAACAATATTTCCATCATCATCTGTAGTTTTTGGTATTTCTTTGTTATCTACTATATATTTATTTATGGCTAAAGAAATATATTCTTCTTTTTGAATAACTTTTTTTATATCATTTAGTAATGATATATTTTGAGTGTTTGAAAACAAAAAAGTAAAAGAAAAAATTGTTAATAATACTAATCTAATCATAAGTCAACATCCATAAATACATCTGTATCAATTTTTAATTTTATACCACTATCTTTGATATAAATCTTAGTACCAATAGGTAATTCAACTAATTTTGTATCTTTATTATCAACTAAACTTGAATCAGAAATTGCTACGTCTCCATTTTTAAAGCTAGACTTATTGTATTCGATCCAGCTTGATTTATCATTATTATACCATCTTAATGTGAGTTTGCTTGATTCACAAAAATTATTTGCCACTACACTTAAACAATCTTTAGATATAGAACTTCCACTTTTTAATATATTAAATAAAGTTTTTGCTTCATCACTTTTTAACGATATACTTATGTAAGCATCATCCCAAGAAACTACAGTATTTTTTCTATAAAGTTCTCTTACATACAAAAGTTTTATATAACTATTTTCTAAACTTGGTTCATTTATAGATAAGTTTAACTGTAAATCGCTACTGTTTTTAAAGGAAATATCATTTCCAACACTACTTGATAAATTAAAATTTTCTCCTAAATAATCATTTGTAAGCAAATCATTTAAAGAAGGTATTTTTAATTCATTTAAAATATATCTTTCAACTTCATAAGCTATTTGTTCTTCTTTTTCAATTACATTTTTAACTGATAGAACATTTTTTTGTTTTAATAAATCATTTGCATATAGAAAACCAATCATTAAACATAATGTAATTAAAATCTTTTTCATAAGTTTTCCTATTGTAAGGGTACAATTCCATCATTTGTTTTGATGTATTGTAAACCATTTGTATCCATTAAATTAACTCCATTTGGTACAAAATCAAATTCGCTTGAAGTATGTAGTGTTGTATCATCAGTAATCATCATAGGACCACTTTTATAATTTTCAATTTTGTATTCATATAGTGCATTACCTAAACTATTTTTTACTCTTATACTATTAGTCATGGTTACCAAACATATATTTTTTACACTAATTTCACAATCAACTATATCCCCACCATTAAATTTTATAAGACCATAAATATGTCTTGCTAAATCATTATTTAAAAGAATTCTTATAGTATCAATTCCTGAATCATCATAATAAAAAGTTCTCTCTCTAAAAGTATCAGATTTATAAAGTTTAATAAGATTTAAATCATCTAATTCAGACTTTAAATTATATCCTATAATTAAATTTTGATTCAAAGTTGAAATTAAATAACTTAAAAAATAGTTAGTATCAATGTCTGGTATATTTAAACCTAATTCAGTAATTAGTGTTGGTAATTTATAATTTTCAATTATATAATTTTCCATAGATTCAGCTATTAATTCTTCATTTAAAATTGTTTGTTTAATCTTGAAAATTAAATCTTGTCTTTGTTCAAAATTCAAATCTAAAGCATTTAAAAAATAAGACAATAATACAAATAAAATTAACTTTTTCATAAATAAGCCTTTATTTTCTTATATGTCATGATATCCATAGAGTTTTTAGATTTTTCCAAATCTAATTTTAAAGAGTTTTTCAAAATATCAATATCTGTTGAAAAGTTATCTGTGATAATAGTTTCAAAATCATCTTGGTTATTTATTGAATCTAAATTTATAAATAAAATTCTTTTTAGTTTTTTTATCTCTTTTTGAACTAATTTTTCACTATCAAGTCTATTTTTTTCTTCACTTGACACTGAAAATTTAATTGTATTATTAGATTCATCAACAGTTGAATTACTTAAGTCATTCATATTTTTTAGTTTTGATTTAATTGCCAATAATTTTAACTTATCTTCTTGTGAGATTACAAAATTTACATTTTCATCTATTATAGAATCATTCTTCATATTTTGACCATCGATTGGGTTAGACAAAAAAAGTTTTTCCCAATTTTTTCCCTTAGGTAAAACTGCTATTAATTCATCTCTTGTGATTTCATCTGGATTTTTATTGTACTGTTTTGCTAATATTTTTTTGATTTCTGCAACAGTGTCATAAGTTTGTTGAATTTGTTTTGCTTCTAGTATTGAAAGGTAGTAGTTATAACCTGATACAGATACTACTGCTGCTACAACTACTAGAGCTGAAGTAAGAAAAATATTTGCTAACATACTTCAACTCCTAAATATTTATTGTAATAGTTTATAACTATTCTGTAATAAAACCAGTTGGTAAATCTTTATAATAGATAGCAAACTCTCCATCATTATCAGTATCTGAACCTGTTACATCACCAGAAGGATCAGCTACAAATGTAGAAGCATTACTTTTATATACTGATGCAGTTGCAGATAAGTCATTAGCTATCTGTGCTTCTAAAAATGAAGCATTAGTTGACAATGTTCCACCAATTTTTACTAAAATCCCAGGTTTATTTGTTGTAGCTACTGCAGCAGTGTTTACTGGTGTTAGTAAACTAATAATTAGATTCCCACCTGATGCTTCTCCTCCAAAAGATATTGCAGAATATGCATTTGTTCCTTCATTTGCAGTACCTGCTGTAGTGTTATCTGAAATTTCATCATTCATTTGTTCTGCAAAGTACCCTAATGCTGCTAAATCTTTCATTGTAGTACCAGCTTTGATATCACCAGCTCTTAATGCTAATTGAACACCATTCTTAACATTATTAATGTGGTAGTTAGATATTTCTTCTTCTAACTCCGAGTATTGCAAACCTCCTTGAT
>CAKZOX010000117.1 GCA_937138295.1 uncultured Campylobacteraceae bacterium | reverse complement strand
TAAGAACTAGACTTGATGAAACATATAGCGGATTTGCAGCAGATCTAAAAAATGTAATGAGTGATGACTTTTCATCATATCTAACAAGCGGTCTAACTACAATCAGTGGAGTAGAAACTGCAGATACAGATAAGTCAAATGAGTTATTAAATCTTAGAAAGAATACTAATTATAACTTAAAGCAAATATACCTCAATGATTACTTAATGACTACAGCATGGAACCAGATATTACATGGTAATCCTGCAAAATCATTCAGTGGTCCCGTAAATGAGGTAAAAAGAGCAAAGCTTAAAAACCTAGCTATAAAGAATATTCAAACTATAAGTACTTTCCCTGAAGCAAATATTACATCACCTGTAGAATTTATTGCTGCTGTACCATTTGAGGAACCCACAAATGCATCAACACACTCTGGTGAAAAAATAAAGGTAGCCGATGCACAACTTTATGGTACAACAAAAAGTATGTTATACGAATTGTTTGGTTATGGTGAATTAACAAAACCTATGTTAGAGATCTTACAAAAGATTGAACTTGGTGAAACTATAACTGAAGATGAGTACTTTGGTGCTGGTGGTAAGATTGGATTTGCTAAAGCACAAGCAATGCTTCATAGTAGAAAGCTTGCTTACTCAGATGGTAAGACTCAAGCTAAATTCTCTAAGACTGTACTAACATTTGATTATACATCAATAGATACAGGAGAAAGAGTTGAAAAGGTTTTACCAAATGGTGAAACAATATTAAAAAGAGTAGGTAGACCAAATCCACTTAGACCTGAGCTTCATAATCTAAGAGTAAAACTAGAAAATCTTGAAGAACAACAAGAGCTTCTTTACGGTAAGAATGCTATTGCTGTTGCTGGACCATTATCTGTATTTAAAACTTATAAGTATAATGTAAATCCAATAGAAGACTTATTTAATACAGAGCCAAATATAAGCCCACTTCAGCCAGAGAACTTTATGGCTTTAGATACTAAATACTACGGTATTCAGTTAGTAAAGCCTACAAACAAAGAAGAAGTTACAGATCCTAGTCAGATTAGAGTATTAGCTACAGCAGAACAATCGGATGATGTAGAAGTTACAATTCAAGGTGAGAAGTTTAAGATGAAGGACATCAAAAAAATGTATAACTTTTCAAATAAAGAAAAGCTTACCTTAAACTATACAGGTAAAAGAAATACTCTATTTACATTTGATATTGATTTTGCTACAGATGAACTTCAGAAATCAATCAAACAAGGTAGCATTACTGAAAACTTAATATCATTTCTAAAATATGCAGAGTCTTCATTGAGAGCTTCTCAGTCTTCAGGTCAAATGATATCATTCTTTCATCTAGATGATCTTTTAGACAAAGATTATAACTTAAACTCCTCAATTACACAGCGTAAATTTGAGCAGTTGTTTTTATCTTACTTTAAAGAATCACTAAAACAAAAAATACCTGGAGATTCTGCAGCGTTATTATCTGATTTTGGTAATGGTATATACAGAAGAGTTTATTCTCTTGATGAGAATGGTATTCCTGATAGACAAGAAGTAATCAGAGACCTTGTATATAGAGAAAACTTTGGTGAGTTTGACGGCATAAGTATTTTAGATGGTGAGTTTAAGTCTGGCGATGACAAAAATATCACGCAGTCTAATCTTGCAAAACTTATAGAAGAGTCTAATGGTGAAGGTGTAATAATTATAGATAGACTTAGGTCTAATATGAAGCATTACGCAGATCCTAAAGATGAAAATAGTTGGACAGGAGAGAGAGAAGTTGAAACTATGTTTACAGCTCCTAATAAAGAAATACTTAGATCAGCAAATGTCATTAAAGATTTAAGCGCTGATGCTATTGAGAATAAATTTCAAAAATGGATTAGAAACTCTAATTATTCACCAAAAGCAGAACGAAATATAGTTAGAGTTGATATTGAAGATTTTGATGTTAATAGATCAAGACAAGAATTTGCATCTGCATTTGGATTTAAATACGATAAAGTTGATGATACAATAACATTTATATCTCAAAGTGTAAATATCCCAGAGCTATATTCAAAAATGTATGGTGTTCGTATTCCATCTCAGGATAAACATTCTGCACAAAATGTTAGAGTGGTAGATTTCTTACCAACCTACTATGGTTCAACAATAATGTCTGCAAGAGAGCTAATTGAGATATCCGGGGCTGACTTTGATATTGATATCATGTACTTACATATGAAAGAGTACTTTGAGGAGAATGGTGCTCTTTTAGAATATGATAACTCATTTGATCATTATACTAAATACATAAATAAAAATGTTTCAAAGCCTGGTAGTACTTACAGTCAAGCTTTATATAGAGCTAATTATGAAGGTATAGCTGTAGAAGAATCAGATGTATTATCTAGAGATGCAGTTAAGGCATTGACTATATTAAAATTACCAAAAACGCAGGCTGAGTATGATGCTTATCTAAAAAAGCATAGTTATAAAGTAAAAGATGCAGATGGTAAAACAAAAATAGTAAGTTATCCTCCTTACCCCGCTCCAATGAATAATCAAATTTTAGATTTTAAAGTAGCATTATTGGGTAATGAAGCAATTGTTAATGCAGATCCAACTACAGGTAAAGCAATTGCACAAACTCCTGCAGATATAGAAGCATTTACAGAAGCATGGAATATATTTAGAGAAGAGTTTCCAGAACTTGCTGAAACGACAAACGCTGAAGATCTAGATTCCAATACTCTTTGGGGTAAATTTAGAGCATTTGTTAATAATAAAAGTGCTAATATTGGAGCGGTTGTATTACCTAATACATACTTAAGTCTAATAAGAGAGTATAACATTAAATTAAATCAATTTAAAGTAAAAAAGAATAATAAGACTTTTACAACTAAAAACTTTTTAAGATTTAATCAAGAAACTTATGACTCATTCTCCGGTAATTACGAAAGACTTGAGAATGCTAAAAGAGGAAGAAGAGTTCAAGAGATAGTTTCAGCTTTAGTTACAGTAATGACAGATAATGCTGCAGAGCAATTAGCAGGTAAGTTTAACTTAAATAGAAATGCTACAGCGCTTGCTACAAATATTCTTGAAATGCAAGTACCTCTTAAAACAACTGTAAGACTTATTAATAACCCAGACATAGTTTCTGCATATAATAATAACAATACAGCGAATAAGGCAGCGCAAGAAATTGCTAATAAGATTATAACATATCTACAAGCATTTCCTGAATTAGCTGGCTCTGATATAGCGGGATCACGGAATCTTAAATTTCAAGCATCAAAGATGTTTAGAGATTTTGCATACATTCCGGTTAAACAGATTGAGATTACAGATGAACTATTAGGTGAGGCAATAAATAATCATGTAAAATGGGATGATGTAAGTGAGCTTGAAGCTGCAATAGAAGCTGGAACCATAGACGCGGAATATGCGCAAAAAAGAATGAACATATTCAATGAGTTCTTAAAAGCAAATCAAATTACTCAGTTTACTAGAAAGATGTCAGGCTTGATGAATATGAGCAAAGGTCTAGGGACTTCATTAGAAACTGTAAGAGATGTAAGTACTTCAATTAAAGATCTAGGATTAGATCTTACAGATAAGCAGATTGAAGCAATGCGTGTTGAAGATAGACCTATTATGGATCTAAGACCTATTATGAAAGATTCTTTTATAGGTACATACTTAGACATACATAATGAGTTAGAGAATGTAGTTTTACCAACCGTATTCTTATCAGAAACTGAAATGTTTAAAGACATTGTTAAAACAGTAACTGATAAT
>CAKZOX010000116.1 GCA_937138295.1 uncultured Campylobacteraceae bacterium | reverse complement strand
GTATCTGCAAAGTGTAAATCTTCATTATCTCCATCAGACATTTTAGAGTTACCTAAAGATGCTTGCATACCACCTTGTGCAGCAGCTGAGTGAGATCTTTTAACAGGTACTAATGAAAGTACTGTAGCATTTAAACCTTTTTTTTGTGCAGCAACTGCAACTCTTAAACCTGCAAGTCCTCCACCAATAACTAGTGCATCACAATAATTAATTTTCATTATGCAATTCTCCCTATAGTTTTATTTACAGTATCTAATTGGATAACTTTAGCTTGTGGTACATATTTTTCACCAACTTTTCCTGCTGCTGCTTGATCCATACCGATTTTCATATAAGCTGCTAATGTAGCAAAACCTAATACTAAGAAGAAAATAGTTAACGCCCATTTTACTTTTTTAAGTGCAACTCTAGTTTGTCTTGGGTTTTCACCATCAAACCATCCCCATTTAACACATAGTCTATATAAACCAATTGTTCCATGGAATTCTACTGCTAATAAAAGTAAAATATATAAAGGCCACATCCATTCTGACCATACTCTATCAGAAGATGCATGAGGACCAATGTCTGCAGATTGTGTCATCATGATGTATAAGTGAACTGAACCTAAGAAGAACATTGCGAATCCTGTAAATGCTTGAATAAACCACATTTTTGTGTCATCGTGTCCCATGTTCTTTGCATGTGCTTTCATAACTTGGTACTGTTTAAAGTTTCCAGGTAATTTTCTCATACCTAATGCAGCGTGTGTAATAAAAATTACAAAAATAACCGCAGCAGCAATTGAAACTAATAATGGACTTCCACCCTCAAATATAAAGCTAGCTTCTAACAATTTAGTAACTTGGTACATAAAATCTTTCGATACTAAAATCGAAGATACTAAAATCATATGCGCCCACATAAACAATGCTAGGAATAATCCTGTAGCACTTTGTAAGTAATCAAGTTTCGCTGGTAATCTACTTTTTCTACCCTCAACCGTTTTACCTAAATAACCTTCTATTAGGTCACTCATCTTTTCATCCTTTCAATATGTTTAGATTATTTGATTATTAACGATATATTAACCTAAGGGTGCTTTTAATCTGTTTAGAATTTAATGAAATAAGTTTAAATTATTTTGTAAGAAAAAATTAAGTTTTTTAATAAAGCCCTAAAATTGGGCTTTTAGATATGATATTTGTATGATATTTTGGAGAAAAATAGCATTAAAGTAGCTGTGTTAAAATGTAACAACTACTTTATAAATAAAGATTGAACTGCTATTTGACTTAAGTTAATTAGTGTATCTATATTTAATAATGGAATGAAAAATACAATAGATGAACCAATTCCACCAAGTATTGTTAAAACAGCAACAAATGCTATAGCATAAGTTGATACTCTTTTATCATCAAATTCACTTGAAACACACTCTTGTTTTGTTGGATAGAAGTACATCATTGCAATTAATTTAAAGTAATAATAAACAGAAACTATAGTAGCAATAATTGCTAAAATAGTTAAATATACATATCCTGCACTAATAGCTTCTGTAAATACATAAAATTTACCTATAAAACCAATAGTAGAAGGAATTCCTGCAAGTGATAATAAGAATATTGTCATCATAGCAGCTAAAAAAGGCCTTTCTTTTGCTAAACCTTTAAAATCATCATATGTTACTCTTACATTTGTTTCAGAAATAATATGTGAAGCTAAACCAAAAGCACCAAGTGCTGAAAGTAAATAAGCAATTAAATAAAACATTGTTGCATAGGCTGAATCAATATTTAAAATTTCTCCATCTTTATAGCTTAAAGCTATAAAAGCTAATAATAAATATCCTGTATGAACTATAGAAGAGGCCGCTAACATTCTTTTTACTATTATTTGATTTACTGCAAACCATGTACCAAATACTAATGTTAATACGATTAATACAGATAAAATCTCATCCCAAAAGTCAATAGTAGGAGCTAGGTCTTGCAAGAACATTCTTAAGAAAAATGAAAAAATAGCAATTTTAAATGTTGATGCCATGTAAGCTGTAATAACCATAGGGGCACCTCTATAAACATCTAAAACCCAAGATTGGAAAGGGAATGCTGCAATTTTAAAGAAGAATGTAAATAATATTAATGTTAAACCTATATAAACTAAAATCAAATCTTCATTTGAACTATTTGCTATAAAAATTCCTAAGTCAGTTAAGTTTGTAGTAGCTGCACCACCATAAACTAATACAACTCCTAATAAGTAAAATGCACCAATAAAAGAACCTAAAACAATATATTTGAAAATTGCTTCAACTCTTTTTGAATCATTTGAGTTATATCCAACCATAATGTAAACTGAAAATGATGCTATTTCTAGTGCTACATAAGCAGTTACAAGTTCATTTGCATTTGCTAAAAGCATCATTCCAAACAATGCAAATAATAAAATACTAAAAAATTCACCTGTAAAATATGCTCTGTGTTGGAAATAATGTTCACCAATAAGTAGTGTTAAAATAGTTCCAACTATTAATAATATATAAAAGAAACTAGAAAAAGTATCAAATGTAACTGTATTATTAAATACAGAATCATAGGGTGTTACTGAATATAATGTTGTAAAATCAACAAAAGAAAAACCTAATGCAACTAGTAAAAATAGTGTTGAAACTACAATATAGTGTTTTGTAGTAAATCTTTCATACATACTCATAAACATTAAAGCTAAAGCTCCAGCTAAAACTGTGATAGCAGGAATTAAATAGATAAATTCATTCATTTTGAAGCTCCAATATTTAAGATATCATTTAAATAGTAAGTTACAGTTGGCTCAAATTTATCTGTAAAAATTTCAGGATAAATACCCATTAAAAATACTAATAAAACCCAAGGTGCTAAACCAACGATTTCTTTTATTTTTAAATCTCTCATTTTTAAGATAGTACTACCTTCTGGTCTATCTTGTAAAATAGCTCTTTGAAACATCCATAACATATAAGAAGCTCCAATAATTACAGTTGTTGCTGCTAAATATCCTAATGCGTGATTAAATTCATAAATACCAAATATAATTAGTAACTCAGAAACAAATCCATTTGTTCCTGGTAATCCTACATTTGCAAAAAGCATAATGGCAAAAATAAAAGTAAATATAGGTGCTTGTTTTGCTATTCCACCTAAATCTTTAATTGTTTTGTATCCGGTTTGTTCTTGTAGTAATCCCACTAATAAAAATAGTGCTCCAGTTGCAATTGCATGGGCAATTATTAAATATAAAGCTCCATTAATACCATATTCATTTAGTGAAAAAATACCTGCTGAAATAAATGAAAGGTGAGATGCTGATGAGTATGCAAACATTCTTTTAATGTCATCTTGCATAAGTGCAGCAATTCCAAAGTATATCAAACCAAAAATACCAATAGCAACAAACCAAGATGAATATTCAACATAAATATCTGGAAAAATTGGAATCATAAATCTTACGATTGCATATACTCCAAGTTTAGCCATTATAGAAGATAGTAAGAACACTGCACCCGTTGGAGCATTTTTATATGTTTCCATAATCCATGTATGAAGTGGAAAAATTGGAATTTTAATTGCAAATGCTGCTAAAAATGCTAAAAATAACCAAATTTTAGCATCATGGGAAATAGTTGTAATTTTCATAAGTTCATCATAGGCAAATGACCATACTCCAAACTCATTTTCATAAGCTACACCTAAATATAAAATAGCAATAAACATTAAAAGTGAACCAACCATAGTATAAACAGTAACTTTAATAGTTGTAAATACTTTATCTCCAAATCCATATTGACCAATTAGTAAAAATACAGGTAGAAGCATAACTTCCCAAAAGAAGTAAAATAAAACAACATCAAGTGAAAGTAAAGTTCCTGTAACTCCACTTTGAACTAAAAGCATATTAATCCAATAACCTTTTGTTTTACCTTCCCATAAAAGTAAAAATGCTGTTGGAATTAAAATAGCAATCATCATTAAAATAGTTAAAGAAAAACCATCAAGTCCTATATAATAATGAATTCCATATGTTTCAATCCAAGGAACATTTGTCACAAACTGCATTCCTGCACTTGGTTCAAACTCTATATATATTTTTAAAACTAAAGCTAAAATAACTGTTGTAGTTAAAAAAGCTATGTTTCTAATTGTGTTAACATCCCTAGTTGTTAGCATAAGTCCTAAAGCAACAATAGCTGGTAAAAATATTATAAATGAAAGAATATCTGCACTCATATTATAATCCTAGTTTTGAGTAGATATATACAAAGATACAAGTCATACCTACAAGCATTGTTGCAGCATAAAATCTAACATTTGCATTTTGTATTTTGGCAACAAACTTACCAATATTTACAAAGGTATTTGAAGAACCCATTATAAAGGCATCAATAATTTTTGCATCTATTACTCTATCAATAAATACAGAAATACCTTTTGTAGTTTGAACAAAAAGCAAATCATATAATTCATCAATAAAGAATTTATTTCCTATGAAACCTTTTTCAAGTTCAGGTTTATATACATCAAAATTTGAATACTTGTTATAAGCAACTATAATTCCAGCTAAGGCAATAAACACAGATGCAAAAATAAGAACATATTCAGTTGAGTGACTTAAATGTATTGTTTTTGAATTTAGTTGCCCTAACCAAGTATCAACTAAATGTTCACCACCAAATACGCTTGGAAGATTTAAAAAACCTGCAAAAATAGCTCCAATAGCTAATATTACTAAAGGAATAGTTATTGTTTTTGATGTGTAAACATACTCTTTTGTATGCTTGTTTGGCGCAACAAAAAGTATAAAATACATTCTAAACATATAAAATGCTGTTAAAAATGCTGTAAACATCGCAATTGCATAAATTAAGTATTGACCTTCTTGAAAAGCTGCTGCTAAAATAGCATCTTTTGAAAAGAATCCTGAAAATGGTGGAATACCTGATATTGCTATAACTCCGATTAAAAATGTTGTTCCAATTATTGGTAAGCTAGCTCTATGTTGAGCTATTTTAAATATATTTTGTTCATGGTGTAAAGCAATTATTATTCCACCTGCTCCCATAAATAGCATTGCTTTAAAAAATGCGTGCGTGAAAACATGGAATAGCCCAGTTGAATAAAATCCAAGTCCAACAGCAATAAACATATATCCTAATTGACTCATAGTTGAATAAGCTAATATTTTTTTAATGTCAGTTTGTCTAGTTGCAATAATTGCTGCAAAAAGAGCTGAAAAAGCTCCAATATAAGCTATAAATAAACCAATTGTTTCAATTTCTATATATAAAAAATGAAATCTTGCAACCATATAAACACCAGCTGTTACCATAGTTGCAGCGTGAATTAAAGCTGAAATTGGAGTTGGTCCTGCCATTGCATCAGGAAGCCATACATAAAGTGGAATTTGAGCTGATTTACCCATAGCTCCCACAAATAGTAAAAAACCACCTAATATTAGTAAAGATTGATCAACTCCAACTAAGTTTGATTCTATAGATTCAAAAGATAAGTTAACTCCACCCATTGCAAAGAATAAAACTATAATTCCTAAAATAAATCCAAAGTCACCAACTCTATTTGCTATAAAAGCTTTATTCGCTGCAAGAACATTATCTTTGTTTCCATAATAAAACTTAATTAATAAATATGAACAAACTCCAACACCTTCCCAACCTATAAATAAAATAATAGGATTATCTGCCAATACTAAAATAAGCATAGAAGCTAAGAATAAATTAAAGTAAGCAAAAAACTTACCAAAACCTTCGTCACCTTTCATATATCCAATAGCATAAATATGAATTAGCCAACCCACAAAAGTTACAAACATAGACATAAATATTGATAAATTATCACCTAAAAGTGCCATGTCAATGTTTAATTTATCAATATTTAACCAAGTAAAAAGATGTTGTTTAAAGATAACACCTGAGTCATACATTTGTAAAAACAGATATAGAGTTATCAAAAATGAAATTAAAGGAGTAATTGTTCCTATTAAAGAAAAAGTTAATTCACTTACTTTATTTCTTTTAATATGATAGAAATAAAAAGCACCATTTAATATTGCACCAATTAAAGGAGCTAAAATAATCCATACTAATAAAGAAGAATTCATGATTTTTCTCCTTGTGATAGACTTGTAAAGATATCAGTATCAAGTGATTTTTTAGATCTATATAATAAAATAATTGCAGATAAGAAAATAGCTGCTTCAGCTGCTGCTATTGATATTACAATTACAGTAACTACTTGAGGATCCATATTAAAATGATATCTAGCAAAAGTTGCTAAAAATAGATTCACACCATTTAGCATCATTTCAATTGACATATATATTACAAATATATTTCTTCTTGCTATTACTCCAATTACACCAATAGAAAAAAGTATCATTGAAACAAAGGCATAAGAGCTTAGGCTAATCATAATTGCTCTCCTTTGTTAGTTTGAGATGAAGTTGGAACTGTTTGTGGATCAATTTCATCTTTAATTCTAGATTTTCTTTTCTTGGCTAAAACAACTGAACCAATAAGTGCAACTAATAGTAAAATTGAAATTAATTCAAATGCTAAAATCCAATCATTATAAAGAACTTTACCTAGTGGTTTAATATCTCCAAAATCACTGTCAATTACTGATAAATCTTTTGCAGGTAATTTTGAAACAGCTTCAAGTATTAAAACATTTAAAGGAATCATTACAACTGCACCAATAGCTATAAGTTGAAATTTTTTTGGTTCTTTTGGTAAATCTTCTTCTTTAATATTTAAAAACATTAAAATAAAAAGAATTAAAGTCATAATAGCACCTGCATAAACTATAATTTGAACCATAAAAAGGAAAGTTGCATTAAGTAGGGCAAACATTCCAGCTACACTTAACATAGATATTAAAACACCCAATGCACTGTACATAGGATTTGCGTAAACTATCATAGCAATTGCACCACTAATGGCTAAAAAAGATAGACCAATAAATACAACATCAATCATTACTAAAATCCTTTGATCTCTCATTTGCCATTAGAGCTTTTTTATCTAAAACAAAATCTTCTCTTTTTGTTCCTGTTAGTGAAAAAATTCCTGTATCCATTCTAATTGCATCACAAGGACAAGCTTCAACACAATATCCACAATAAACACACTCTAAAAGGTCGATTTTAAACTCTTTTGGTCTTTTTTCAGCTTTATCATCAAACCTTTCTTGGGCTTCAATAAAAATACAATCAGCAGGACATGCCGTTGCACACATATAACAAGCAACACATTTTTCAGTATTGTCATCTTCCCATTTTGTAAGTCTGTGAACACCTCTATATCTGTCTGTGATATCAGTTGGTTGAACTTCAGGATAATGCATAGTTTTTAAATTATCAACATCTTTTAAGTTTTTAAAGAAGTGAGTAATTGTAGTTTTCATACCACCAGCAATAGCTGGTAAATATAACTTGTCTTTAAACGATTTTCCGTGTCTTTGTACTACTTTAATTCCCATTTTAACTTCCTAACACAACTACAACAATTGCTGTTATTACAATATTTGCTAAAGCTAAAGGTAATAACACTTTCCAACCTAACATTTGAAGTTGGTCGTATCTAAATCTTAATACAGTCCATCTAACCCAAATATAAACAAATGCCATTAAGAAGAATTTTGCTAAAAATGTTCCTATTTGAATTACAGCTGTAGCAATATTAACTCCATTTGTTCCTAATCCTGTTACTAAAAATAGAGCTAAAATAGAAACGATTACAACAGTTATACCCCAAAATGCAATAGTTAAAATCTTAGTTTCTTTTAGTCTAGAAACATTTTCTCCTATAGCTTTATTGTTTTTCTTCATCCAAGAAGTTAAAACAAACACTTTAATAGGTAATAAAACTATAAGAGCAATTATTACAATATTTATGTTATTTTGAATTGTTGCTGTATCTAACCAAGGTAAATGATAACCACCAAAAAATAGTGTAACAATAATTGCACTTGAAGCACTCATAGCACTATATTCACCAACTTGAAATAATCCAAATCTCATCGCTGAATATTCAGTATGATAACCAGCAACAATTTCAGATTCACCTTCAGCGATATCAAAAGGTGCTCTATTAGTTTCAGCAAAAGCACAAACTATAAAAATAATGGCAGCTAAGGGTTGAATAAATATTCCCCACATAGGAATAACACCTAAATAAGTTCCCGTTTGAGCATTTACCATATCAGCTAAATGAATAGAACCATATGAAATTAAAATAGAAATTATTGATAATCCCATAGCAGCTTCATATGAAATCACTTGAGCTGAAGCTCTAATTGATCCTAGAAGTCCATATTTACTAGCTGAAGAATAACCACCTAAAATAATTCCATATACACTAAGTCCAGCAAATGCTAAAAACCACATTATTCCCAATTGATTTGGAATAGCTTGCATCATATGTTCTTTTCCATTTATAACTAAGTTATCAGCAAATGGAATAGTTGCAAATGTTAAAAATGAACAAATAAATACAATAGCAGGTGCTAAAGTAAAGAAAAATTTATATTTAATATGGGCAGGTGTGAAATCTTCTTTGAATACAAGTTTTAACATATCTGCAAAACTTTGAATTAATCCTCCAAGTCTAAGGGGACCTATATTACATCTATTTGGACCTGATCTATCTTGCATAAAACCAGATACTCTTCTTTCCCACCATACAAAAACAGGTGTTAATCCTACTGCTAAAAATACAGCAAGTGAAATATTTACTATAATTATTATGATTGTTTCTATATTCATAGTAAATCACCTTTTTCAATCATAGATTTTAATTCTTCTATTATATTAGTCACACTTAACTGTGGCTCATTTTTTTTCATTTTTGAGATAACTTTTTGCTCAATTCCATCACAATTTATATATGTTCCACTTTTCTCATAAAATGAAGCCATTGGAATAGCTATGCTACATTTTTTTATTGTTAGTGTATTGTGACTAAAAATACCAATACTATTTTTAGAGTCTAAAAGATCTAAGTTTTCATCAAAGTAGTCGTTACCAATGATAATAATATTATCGCAAGATTTTAAAGACTCTTCAAAATACTCTTTTGATTGATTGATTTCAAGTTTTTCAAAAGATTTTGTATTAGCTCTTCTATCTTTATTTCTTAAGTAATCATCACCAAAATCTTCATCTATACTATTTGGTGAGTATGCACTAATATTTGCATTTAAAATATTTGCAAAACTTTTTAGGTTTTTTATTTCTTCAAGGGACAAATTACCATCTAGTAAAAATAGTGTTTTACCATCATTTGATATTTTAGAAAATGTTTGTGCAATTGCATTTGATACATTTGATTCAGAACCTTCTACAATAGCTGTTGTAAATCTATTTTCATTCTCTTTTGCGTATGATAGTCTTCCTTCATCACACATAAACCAACCATTTACTTCTTTATTTACCCTTGGTCTAAATCTATAAATTACATCATCTTTGTATTTTTCTTTTCTATGGTCAACATAGATATTACAACCCTTAGCACATCCATTACATATTGCATTAAATGTTTCTAGAAACCAAACTCTTTGTTTAAATCTAAAATCCTTTGAAGTTAAAGCTCCAACAGGACATAAATCAACAACATTCATTGCATATGGATTTGATAAAGGTTTTCCTGGAAATGTTCCAATAACTGAGTGGTCTGCCCTTGATATTACACCAAGTTCATTAGTTTTTGTGATATCTGAACAAAATCTTACACATCTTGTACAAAGTACACATCTTTCTTGGTCTAACATTACATTAGCACCTAAGTCTTCTCTTTTTCTAGCGTGATTTTTAGATTCAAGATTCATTCTTGATTCATAAAATCCTGATTCCATATAGTAATCTTGTAGTTTACACTCACCTGCTTGATCGCAAGTAGGGCAATCAATGGGATGATTAATAAGTTCTAATTCAAGAATATCTCTTCTTACTTTTTCAATATTCTTTCCTGTAGTTCTTACAATCATTCCATCTTTTATAGGAGTATCGCATGAAATTTGAGGTCTTTTTTGACCTTCAATTTCAACCATGCACATTCTACAGTTACCATCTTTTCCTAATGCTTGGTGATAACAAAAGTGAGGAATGTGTATATTCTCATCAAGAAGTTTGTCAATTAGTAAGCTACCTTTTGGCGCTTTCATATCTTTACCATTGATATTAATATCTACATTTTCACTCATTGTTTCCCCTTTAAATTAGGTTTTTTGTTTTCTTAGTTACCTGTATATAATTGTCTTGGTCTTGCAATTTTATGTTTAGGATCTTGTTTTAACTCAGACCATTGAGCTAACCATCCTGGAACTCTACCGATAACAAATAATGGTGTGAACATTGCAGTTGGAATTCTAAGAGCTGTTAAAATAACACCTGAATAGAAGTCAATGTTTGGATATAATCCTCTTTGTTTGAAGTAATCATCATTTAATGCTGCTTCTTCAACTGCTGCTGCTACATCTAATAATTGAGAATCTAAGTTTAACTCTTCTCTTAATTTATCTTGTAATCCTTTTAATGTTTCAGCTCTAGGGTCTCTGTTTTTATAAACTCTATGTCCGAATCCCATTAATCTAAATGGATCATTTTTATCTTTAGCTTTTGCAATATAAGTAGGTACATTTTTAACATCACCGATCATTTTTAATTGATCCATAACTTTTTCATTAGCACCACCGTGAGCAGATCCCCATAATGCTGAAATACCAGATGCAATAGATACATATGGGTGAGCTTCTGTTGAACCAACATTTCTAACAGTTGTAGTTGAAGCATTTTGTTCATGATCCGCATGTAAAGTTAAGATTGCATCAAGTGCGTCAATTTCAACTTGTTTAATTTCATCATTAACACCATTACCTAAGTATTTCATTCTTCCACCTGGATATGCTCTTAACATATATAAGAAGTTTTCAGTGAAATATCTATTTACATCTGGGTAAATTAATGGAGAACCAATAGAATTTCTATAAGCCATAGCTGCAATAGTAGGCATTTTTGCTAAAATTCTTCTTCTCATTAATTTGAATTCATCTTCATTTTCTAAGTTTAAGTGTTCTTTATAGAACGCTGCCATAGCCATAGTTGCTGATCCCATTGTTGCCATTGGGTGAGCACCATCTGGTAATGCATCAAATAATCTTAAGATACCTTCATCTAAGAAAGATCTGTGTCTAATTTCTAAATCGAAGTTTTTTGAAGCTTCTGGAGTTGGTAATTTACCTCTCATTAAAAGGTAAGAAACATCTAAGAAAGAGTATTTACCAGCTAAATCAGCGATGTCATAACCTCTATATCTTAATTCAGAATTTTCACCATCAATAAATGTAATTTTTGATTCACAAGATGCAGTTGAAGTGTATCCTGGGTCAAATGTAAACATACCTGAATCTTTGTAGAAACTTGAAATATCTACAACACTTGGTCCTCTTGTTCCGTCAATAATATTGTACTCATACTGCTTTCCATTTCTGTTGTCAGTTAATGTCATAGTACTTTTTGCCATATTTTTTCTCCTATAATTAAGTTATATTTTTTAGTTTAAATGTTTTTCAAATTCTTCAGGGAATTTCAAAAGAATACTTTTTATGATATCTTTAACTGCAGGTGCAAATACACATATAGTCTTACCATTCATAGTTTCACAAACATCTAAAATTGTTTGTATATCTTCTTTTGAAGCATTTCCATCAAGAACTTTTTTTAAAGTGTTATCAATCCAACCACAACCTTCTCTACAAGGCGTACATTGACCACAAGATTCGTGGTGATAAAACTCTATAAGATTTTTAGCTACATCAACCATTGATGTATCTTCATCTATTACAATCATCCCTCCTGTACCTAAAGTTGAACCAATATCCCACATCGATTCATAATCTAAAACTGCTTTTTCTACTTCTGCAGCAGTTAAGATTGGACATGACGATCCACCTGGGATAATGGCTTTTAATTTCTTACCCTCAATCATTCCTCCACCAAGAGTATTAAGAAAATCAATCATTTTATTACCATATGCCATTTCATATACACCTGGATTTTTTACAGGTCCTGAAATTGCAAATAGCATAGTACCAGGAGATTTTTCTGTTCCGTATTTTGTATAACCCTGCGCACCGTTTTCAACAATGTTCGGAACAGAAGCAATAGTTTCTACATTGTTGACAGTGGCAGGATTGTCAAAGAACCATTCACACTCTTTACCATGTGGCTTAAGTCTTGGATGGCCTCTTTTACCCTCTAAAGATTCAATTAAAGCTGATTTTTCACCACATATATAAGCACCAGCTCCTCTATGAACTGTGATATCAACTTTAAAATCATGACCCATGACAGTTTCACCAATAATTCCAGCTTCATAAGCTTCATCAATGGCTTCTTGCATTCTGTCAGAGAAAAATTTGTACTCACCTCTTATGTAAATGTAAGCATGATTTGCGCTAATTGCGTAGCAAGAGCAGATAATACCTTCAATTAATAAGTGTGGGTCATATTCAAAAATTTGTCTATCTTTAAAAGTTCCTGGTTCACTTTCATC
>CAKZOX010000115.1 GCA_937138295.1 uncultured Campylobacteraceae bacterium | reverse complement strand
TGCAAACTGAGTCATGGGATAGAGTAGAACTTGAATTGAAAAACGAATGTAAAAAGCATAACTATAAGTGGCAATATAGAAATAGACTGATGGATCATATCCATGCTAAAAGATGGACTCCAAAAGAAACATTAGAAAAAATATACCAAATAAAGAGAAATAATAAAAAGATTTCTACTTTAATGTATGTTTAAGTTGTAGTATACTATAATTTTACTATCTAAACAAGATAAGTTATTTAAAAACTCATTGTTAAAAATACTTTATATTGATTGAAGTATATACGAAATACAAAAATACGCTTATATATGTTTCTCCCTACAAAAATTTACAATATATACGTATATACTTCGCCTATATGTTTCAATCAGTATAAATCTAAGCCCATTAAACCGTAGGGTAGTAGTTACGATAAAAAAGTGAATTATGTAATAATCCGATTACATATTGGTGTGGGCTTATGTTTGTACTGTACAAGTGCAAATTAATTTTTAAGGGGAAAATATGCCAAACTATAATACATGGTATAACAATATAGGATATAAAAAAGAGATAGAGCTTCAAGCATGGATTGATAATATGCCTAGTTGGTTTGAATTAAAAGAGTGTATAGATATTGATGATGAGATTATGAATTTATATGATGTTGAGTTGTCTGAATATGAGTGTAATATGTGTCATAGCAGGAGAGATGAAAATGTTTGACATATTAATATTCCTAGTTTTATTAATAGTATTGATAAGTGCTTTGTCTATTTGGAACGAGCGTAAATTTAGAGATAAATTTGATTTTAAGGATGATTTGGATGATTAGTTATGAAGAGTTTATAAAGAGTAAAAAACATACTGGATTAGAATATGGATTTGATCCAGTTTGGTATCCTGAAAAAATATTTGATTTTCAACAACACATAGTAGAAAAAGCAATAAAAAAAGGAAGAGTAGGTATTTTTGCGGATACTGGATTAGGTAAAACTAGAATAAGTCTAACAATAGCTAATAATATAGTTTTAAAGACAAATAAAAAAGTCTTAATACTTACACCTTTAGCCGTAGCTTTTCAGTTTATAAATGAAGCTGAACAAATAGGAATAGATGATATTGAGTATTCAAAAGATGGTAGACACTCTAAAAAAATAGTTATTTGTAATTATGAAAGATTACATCATTTTGATAGTAATGATTTTGAATGTGTGTTATTAGATGAAAGTTCAATATTAAAAAATTTTCAAGGAAACATTAAAAATCAAATTACTAGCTTTATTAAAAAAGTAAAATACAGATTTTTAACAACTGCAACACCATCGCCAAACGATTTTATAGAACTTGGTACAAGCAGTGAGGCACTTGGTTATCTTGGTTATATGGATATGCTTACAAAATTTTTCAAAAATAATCAAAATAGTGTAGATTCAAATAATAGAAATATTGGAGAAAAATTTTACCTTAAGCCACACGCTGAAAAAAGTTTTTTCGAGTGGGTTAATACTTGGTCTATTATGGTTAAAAAACCATCTGATTTAGGTTATAGTGATGATAGATATAAATTACCTGAATTAATAACTAATAATCATATAGTACAAAATGATAATTTTTTTGGCATGGGGAGTTTATTCCCTATTGAAGCTAAATCAATGACAGAAGTTAGACAAGAACAAAAATTAACGGAACAACAAAGAAGTGAAAAGGCGGTGGAACTAGCAAAAGATAAAACTAGCGTTTATTGGTGTAATACAAATAATGAAAGTTCAATATTAAAAAGCCTTGATAGTGAAGCCGTTGAAATTATAGGAAGTCAATCCATAGAAAAAAAAGAAGAGATATTAAAAGCTTTTGCAGATGGAGAAATAAAAAGACTTATTACTAAAGCTAAAATGACTGGTATGGGTTTAAACTGGCAGCATTGTAACCATAGCGTATTTTTTCCAACATGGAGTTATGAACAGTATTATCAATCTGTAAGACGTTTTTGGAGATTTGGACAGACAAAAGACGTTACTATCGATTTAGTAATTTCTGAAGGACAAACGAGAGTAATGGAAGCTTTACAACAAAAAACAAAAAAAGCACAAGATTTATACGAAAATTTAGTAAGAAATGTTAATGATGATTTTACAATACATCAAACACAAAACACAAAAGAAATAATAAAACCAAAATTTATTTAAAGGAATAATAATGAAAAAAGTAAAAAACCAAATAGTTACAGATAGATACGCTATATACAATGATGATTGTATGAATGTAGTTACTGAACTTGATGAAAAGTCAATAGATTTAAGTGTATATAGTCCTCCATTTGCAGGATTATATAACTATTCAAGTGATCCAAGGGATATGAGCAATTGCGAAACTAAAGAGCAGTTTTTAGAGCAATACGACTATCTAGTGAAAGAGATTTCAAGGGTAACAAAAGATGGTAGAATTACTGCGGTGCATTGTACTGACGTTTTTGATAATACTTGTAGATTATGGGATTTCCCGCACGAGATAATTAAGATACATGAGAAGTACGGTTTTGAATATAGAAATAGAATTACAATTTGGAAAGAGCCATTAAAAGTAAGAATGAGAACTATGGTTCAATCTTTAATGCACAAATTTATAGTAGAAGATTCTACAAAGTGTTTTACAGCTATGCCTGATTATATTCTAGTATTTACTAAAAAAGGAGAAAACAAAGTTCCAGTAACTCATGAATTTGGAATTAATGAATATGCGGGAGAGACTCCAATTTTACCAAATATTTTAAGAGCTTGGAATAATGCTAACAATTCAGATTTTACAAGCGATGAATTATGGAGTCACTTAAACAAAATAAATGAAGATGATAAAATTACAAAACTTAATCATTATATTTGGCAAAGATACGCTTCAAGCGTTTGGGATGATATTAGAATTGATAACGTACTTCCTTATAGAGACTCAAGAGAAGAAGATGACGAAAAGCACGTACACCCTTTGCAATTAGATTGTATCGATAGAATAGTAGAGTTATATTCAAATCCTGATGAAGTTGTATTTACTCCATTTATGGGAGTAGGTAGTGAGGTTTTTAGCCCCGTTTCAATGGGTAGAAAAGCTATAGGGGTAGAATTAAAAGACTCATATTTTAAACAAGCTACATTAAATTTAAAAGAAGCCGACAAAAGATATATTAAAAAATATAAGCAAGAGTCACTATTTGACTAATTACAAATCCCTCTCATGGAAACCAAACAACAACACCCCGCCATATAAAGACGGGGTGCTAACAATAAAACTAAAAGAAAAACAATTACATAATGGCTACATGGTAGATGAAATTTCTTATAAATGTGACATAAAAACATTCGAAGATAAACTAAAGAAGTTTAAGCAAAGTTTAAAATAATGTTTACTATAATAATATTATCAAAACAAGGAGAAAATAAGATGAAAAAAGACCTATTAAAAATGTTTAAGTTCCTAAACTTAGAATACAAAAAAGATTATAATTATAAAGGTAAAATTGTACGATTTTATAAAGAGTTTGTTTTAGTTGATGGGGTGGCATTATGAGTAGTTTATTTGACCTAAGCCTAGAATATTACGCTTTAAAAGATTTAATCGATAATGATTTAGAAGTTAATGAAGAGACTGGAGAGATAACAGATAATAGTGAAGTTATCAAAAATCTATTTGAAGAGCTTAATTTAAGTTTTGAAGATAAGCTTGATAATTCTCAAAGATATTTATTAACTTTAAGTGGTGAAACTGATGTTTTAGATAAAGAGATTAAAAGACTTCAAGCTAAAAAAGTTGCTTTAAAAAACAAAGCTGATAGATTAAAAGAGCTAATGAAAAACGCTATTATTTCAAGTGGAAATACTAAATTTAAAACTTCACTTTATAGCTTTAATGTTAGAACTAGTCAAGCTGTTAATATAAAAGATGAAGAGGAGATAGCAAGAAAATATATGAAAGTAAAATATGAGATAAGCAAAACACTAATTAAAGAAGATTTAAAAAATGGTGTAGTAGTTCCAGGTGCAGAAATGTTAGAAAATAAAAGTTTGACTGTAAAGTAAGGAGACTAAAAATGAGTGATTTAATAAAATTCGACAATAACCAAATGCAAATCATACAAACGCAGTTTTTTCCACAAAATGCAACACCGCAGGATATTGATTATTGCATGGGTGTAGCTAAAAGTATGGGATTAAATCCTATAACTAAAGAGATATGGTTTGTAGAGAGAAAATCAAACGTAAACGGGCAATGGATAAGTAAAATTGAGCCTATGGCTGGAAGAGATAGTTATATCAAAGTAGCACATAGAAGTGGAGCGTTTGGAGGTATGGAGTCTCATTGCGAGTTAAAAGATATTCCAACGCTAGTAAATGGAAATTGGGAAGTAAAAAAAGATTTAGTTGCAGTTGCTAAAGTATATAAAACCGGAATTGATAAACCTTTTACAGTTGAGGTTAATTATAGCGAGTATGTTCAAAGAACAAAACAAGGGCAACCCACTAAGTTTTGGAATGATAAACCTCACACAATGATTAAAAAAGTAGCTGAATCACAAGCTCTAAGAAAAGCTTTTAATATTACAAGTGTCTATGATGAAGCAGAAAATAGAGACGAAGAGGTAGAGTATGAAATAAAAGTGAATGAACAAAGCACATTGTCAATTGATCAACTCAAAAAACAATTAGCATCAAAACTAACAAAACAAGGCTTTAATAAACAAATGATATTAGATTTTGCAATTGATAATAAAATACAAGATGATATAGCAAAAATTCAAATGCTATTGAATGATGATGTGTTACTTCAAAATGCTATTGATAATTTTAATATGCAATTTGAGGCGGAGGTTGTAGAGAAATGATAGAATTATTATATTTTACAGCAGGATATGTATTAGGATTGATAGTATCAATTCTTTTACATAATTTAATTTTTAAAGATACAAGGATATAAAATGCACAACAGATTAGAGTGTATAGGACATTTAACAAGAGATATTGAATTAAAATATTTACAAAGTGGAGCTGCAGTAGGTAAAAGTGCTATTGCTACTAGTTACAAGTATAAAGATAAAGAAGAGACTATGTTTATTGACTTTGATATATTTGGGAAAGGTGCTGAGATTATGAAT
>CAKZOX010000114.1 GCA_937138295.1 uncultured Campylobacteraceae bacterium | reverse complement strand
AAAGAGAAAAATGTTACATTCTGAAATAGCTGCTTAGATTGGCAAAATATTTGTATTAAATTAAGTTACCACTCCATCATTAGTCATATTATAAGACCATACAAAACTTTTTGAAGAGTTAAGAGCTAATTCTAATTGTTTTTGTTTTTCTATTATTTCTTGTTCTTGCTCTTTTTGTTTTGTTACATCATAGACAGTTCCAATAGACACTAATGGATTTCCATCTTTATCATATGTTGTAAAACATTGTTCTTCAACGTACTTGATTCTTCCATTTTCCATAAGAAGTCTATGAGTAATAGCGTATTGTTCTTTTGTTTCTAAAGATTTTTCGTAGGCTTCTTGTACCATTAATCTGTCATCAGGATGAATAACATCTAAAAACTTCTCATAACTAGGCTCAAAATTTTTTTCTATCTCAAGTAACTCGTAAGTCTCATCAGACCATTCAAGTTTTCCACTAGGAATTTCCAAATTCCACATACCAAGACCAGCTGTTTTTTGTGCTAGTTGTAGCTGATCTTTTTGTTTGATGATTATTTGTTCTTGCTTCTTTTTATCTGTAATATCAATAACCGTTATCATCACTTCTGTACTACTACTACTACTACTACTACTACTACTACTATCTACAGGATTACCAGATACATTTAAATATTGTTGTACCCCATTTTTTTCTTGGGTGATTACTTCAAGATTTGCATTGCCTTTAGATTTGATGTGTTCATAAAAAAGTTTTTCATAATATTCATAATCTTCATCACTTTGATAAAGTTTACGAATACTTTGACCAATAAGCTCCTCTTTTTTAAATCCATGAATTTCACATAACTTATTATTTACCCAAAGTATTTGTCTATCTTTTAAGTGAAGAAAACCAACAGTATCAACTTGAGTTAGGGCATTTTTTTCAGCTATTAGTTCACTATTTATTTTTCTTTGGTAATAATAAACCACAAATATAAATAAAACCACAAGAAATCCAAGCAAATACCAAAGCCACTCATTATTCTCAATTTTATACTCTTTTGCTATATATTCACGTGATAGATTGCTTAAAAAATCCTTTCCAATACTTTGAAGTGTTTTTTCAATACTAGATAATAATAAAGGATGGGAAACATTTATAGCTATTGAAGGTACTGCTTGTATCTTATCAAATCTATCCATAACTTTAAAATTTAAAGGTCCATATTTTTCTATTTGATTAAATGCAAAAAGTGAATTGGTTACATAATGTGTCTGGTCGTTTTGGTCTATTTTTTCAAAAATAGTATCTAGAGATTTTTCATAAATAACACTCAGGTTTGGATACTCTTTTAAAATTATATTTTTATGCACTAGTGAGTTTGTATAAAAAGTATGGTTTGTTTGATCATCAAGCTCTTCAATATATGGAGTACTAAATTTATCAATAGCCACAAATTGAAACTCTGCTATAGGAGTTTGAGTAGTTTTCATATTTAGAAATTTATTGTAGTATTTGTTTATGGCACTTATGGTATCACACTTGTTTGATTCTACAAGCTCTTTAAACTCTTTTGCATCTTTTGCCCCTATAGCTTTAAATGTAATACCAAGTTTTGATTCTAATTTCTTAAACACATCACCACTAATACCACCTAGTTTACCATCATTGATTGTTGATAGAGGATAATGGTTTGGTCTTACACATACGCTAAACTCTTTGTTTTTTAGATACTCAATTTCAGCTTGAGTGAGAGTTTGAGTTGGATTTTGTTGAATATAGCTATGTGTATGATTTATATTATAAATTTGCTGGAGTTGTTCCACTTCTTTAGGTGGGATTGAAGCTATCATCTTATCTAAAATATTTGGTAAAAGTGTATCACTTTTTGGTGTAGCCATATAGAGCTTTTGAGTAAATGTCTCATCTAAAACGATGTTGATGTAAAGTTTACTAGCTATTGAAAGGTTTTGTTTAAAACTCTCAAGGGTACTATAATCATCACTTATAACATCCACTTCTTTATTGATAAGTGCTTCATACAAAGCATTTGTGTTTTTATACTCTTTGATTTGAATAGTTGGATAGTTTTCTTTTATCAAGCCTACTGAATAGTATCCTTTAATTAGACCTAGTTTTTTATCTTTAAGATCTTCAAATTTTTTATAGTTTTGTTTACTTACTATACCCATCTTAATAGTAACAATTGATTCTTTTGAGAAGTTATAAATATTTTGTCTATCTTGTGTTTTTGCTATGTTGCTTATCACATCTATTTTGTTTTGCTCTAGAAGTTGTAAGTATTCATTCCAAGTTTTTCCTTTGATAAACTCTATAGGTATTTTTGAGTGTTTTGAAGATAGTGTAAGTATATCGTTTACATACCCTTTAGGGACATTATTTTCTAAATAGTTGTAAGGTTTCCAGTCAGATTCTGCATGGATTTTGATGGTTTTGTTTTGTAAATACTCAAGTTCAGCTTGTGTAAATTCAACTTTTTTAGAAACCTTTTTACTCTCTCCAAACCACTTTAAAGCAAAAGTGTCTAATTGATTTGTTTCTTGTAAGTAATCCAAGGCTTTATTTATGATACTAACAGCTTCAGGATACTCTTTTAAAACTGCAAATCTAAGCTCTGTAGGCTCTCCAATATTTCCTAAAGTTTTATAAGATGGCAAACCTTTTTTAAATAGATAATAATTTGTAGCTTCAGTTCCAAAAGTAAAATAGTCTTTATTATTTTCTATGGCATAATTTAGTTCATCATGATTGTCATATCTTATAATTTTTGCATTTGGAAAGTATTTTTTTGCATAGTTTTCATTTGATACATTACCTTTTACTAAAACTAAGGTTTTATCAGCTGAATCTTCTACAGTCTTAAGATGTGTATTTTGATAACTTGTTTGAATTATTTTTCTTGCACTTCTATATGGTTTTGAAAAGTTTAAATACTCTTTTCTTTGCGGTGTCTCAATAAGTGTAGCTAAACCATCTATTTGTTTATCTTTGGCTTTTTGTTGGATATCTTCCCAAACACCAACTTCCAAAGTAAAGTTTGTATTAGTTAGTTTATTTATAGCGTTTAAAACATCTACATCAAAACCTACTAAACTTCCATCTTTTTGTTTGATAGTATAAGGTTCCCAACCAATACCTGTACCTAATGTAATAGTTGGATTATTTTTTATAAATTCTTTTTCTTTTGTAGTTAATTCAATATTTCCAAATAAAAAATTGACAAATAAAATTAGTAATAAAAATATATTTTTTACATTCATACTTTGCCTTTTGTTAGTAGTAAGGATTAAGAAACGATAGATTATTCGTTTCTTAATACTTCAATTACATCTATTTTTGTTGCCCTTGAAGCTGGATAATATGAAGATAGTAAAACTATTACAGCAGCACCAATAACAATTGATATAAAATCAAACATTGCTAAATCAAGTGGTAATTTAGCTGTTCCATAAACATCTGCAGGTAATGAAACTATTTCAAAAGTATCTAATATCCAATATCCTACAAAACCAAGTGCTATACCACTTAAAATACCTGAAAAGCCTATTATTGTTCCAAGTTTTAAAAATATTGACTTAATTTCCTTTGAAGATGCTCCCATCGATAAAAGTAGGGCAATTTCTTTTCTTCTACTCATAACAGTCATCAATAGTGAAGAAATGATATTTAATGATGCAACTAAAATAATGAGCATTAAAACTATAAATAATGCTGTTTTTTCCATTTGCATAGCTGCAAAGAAGTTCCCATTTTGTTGCCACCATCCAACTACACCAAAGTTAGCTCCAAGTTCTTCTTGAAGTAGTTTGATATCTTTAAAAGCATCATCAGAATAAACATGTATTCCATCAAAGTAATTTTCATCTTTGTTTAAAATAGTTTGTAAAGATGAAATATGAGTATAAACATAAGCTTTATCATATGCATTTAATCCTGATTTAAAATCTTCAACATATTTAAATCTTTTCATTTTAGGCAAACTTGTAAAACCAGCTGGGTTTAAATCTGTAAAAAACAGAGTTACTTTTTCATTAGGAACTAAATATAGTTCATCTTTTATTCCAGCCCCAACCATCATTTCATATTTTTTTAAATCTTTATCTTTTAAAGCTTCATCAAAAATAGAATTAATTACTCTTTCTTTTTGAGGATAAATACCATAAACTATTCCACCACTCATATTGTCGCTATTTTGAAGTATTACTTGCGAAGTAACGTAAGGTGAAAATTTCATTTGGGGAAATTTATCTTCTAAATTTTGAAGTAAATTATTATCTACAGAAGAAAATTTTGGAAAAATAGTTAAGGGATAGTTCATTGTAAAAAGTTTTTTTTCAAACTCTTTTGCTGTTCCATTCATAATAGCCATAGAAAGTATTAAAACCATAACACCAATGGCAACTCCAATAAATGCTAAAATAGCACTTATTGAAATAAAAGGATTTTTCTTATCAAATTTTAAATACTTTTTGATAATAAAGTTAATTAATTTTTTGTTCAAATCAGTTCCCTGATACTAAACCTTTTTTAGGTCCACTTTTACCACAACATTGTTTATATTTTTTTCCACTACCACATGGACAAGGGTCATTTCTAGCTATTTTTTTATCAGATGTTCTTACTTCATTTTGAGCTATATTAGTACTAGCACCTGCTGTTGCTGATTCTTCCATTTCTTCTTTCATCTTTTCCAATGCTTCTTGCTCTTTAGCTGCATCTTCTCTAGATTGAAGTTGAATAGCAAATAATACTTTGATAATTTCTGATTTAATGTTCGTAATAAATTCCATGAACATGTTATAAGATTCTTTTTTATATTCAACTAATGGATCTTTTTGGTTATAACCTCTAAGTCCAATACCTGCTTTTAAAGTATCCATAGCATATAAGTGATCTCTCCAAGCATTATCTAAAATTTGTAAGTAAACAATTCTTTCAATTTCACTTCTTTGTTCAGGTGCTGCCATACTCATTTTATCATCATATTTTGTTTTTACAGTATTGTAAATTTTATCATATAACTCATCATAAGATTCAGAAGTTAATTCTTCCTTATCTAAGTCAAGTCTTAGTTCTTCTTTGATTTTAGTGATAACATAATCATAGTTGAAATCTTCAGCAGGCATTCCATCAATGATTTCAGCATTTGCTAATATATTAGCCACATATTCTTGTCTATTTTCATCTAATTTATTTGAAATTTCATAATCAGGTTTTAATAGGTCATTTCTAAATTTATATACAACTTTTCTTTGTTCATTTGCTACATCATCATATTCAAGTAAGTGTTTTCTTGATTCAAAGTGCATAGACTCAACTTTTTTCTGAGCATTTTCAACGGCTCTTGTAACCATTTTTGATTCAATATGCTCACCTTCTTCAATACCTAATCTATCCATGATTGCAGAAATTTTATCACTTCCAAAAATTCTTAATAAATTATCTTCTAAAGATAGGTAAAATTGAGATTCACCAACATCACCTTGACGTCCTGCTCTACCTCTTAATTGGTTGTCAATTCTTCTTGATTCATGTCTTTCAGTACCAATAATTGCTAAACCACCAAGGTCTAATATTTCTTGAGTTAATTTAATATCAACACCTCTACCAGCCATATTAGTTGCGATTGTAACAGCACCTTTTTGACCAGCATCAGCAATAATTTTTCCCTCTTTTTCGTGTTGTTTTGCATTTAAAACTGTATGAGGAATTTTTTTAGATGATAAAATTTGGTGTAAAGCTTCTGATTTCTCAATTGAAGCAGTACCAACTAATACAGGTTGACCTTTTTCATGTAAAACTTTAATTCTGTCACATACAGCGTTGAATTTTTCTCTTTCTGTTTTGTAAATTAAGTCATTTTTGTCATTTCTTGCAATTGGTACATTTGTAGGAATAGAAACAACATCTAAACTATAAATTTCAGAGAACTCAGTAGCTTCTGTTTGAGCAGTTCCTGTCATACCTGCTAATTTATCATACATTCTAAAATAGTTCTGGAATGTAATATCAGCAAGTGTTTGAGACTCTTCTTGAACAGTTACACCTTCTTTAGCTTCAATAGCTTGGTGTAAACCTTCACTAAATC
The DNA here is from genome assembly GCA_937138295.1 of uncultured Campylobacteraceae bacterium. GTDB lineage: Bacteria > Campylobacterota > Campylobacteria > Campylobacterales > Arcobacteraceae > JALRJW01. The sequence goes on along the minus strand of CAKZOX010000114.1, from coordinate 15,981 downwards.
TTCTTCCTTCACTTAATCTACCTGTAAATTCATCAACTATAATAACTTCATTATCTTTAACTACATAATCAACATCTTTATTGAATACATAATTTGCTTTTAAAGCTTGGTCAAGAGAGTGAGATAGCATTGCATTTTCTAAAGAGTATAAATTATCAACTCCAAATAGTTTTTCTGCATTTTCAAAACCTTGTTCTGTAATAATTACGGCTTTGTTTTTTTCATCTACATAAAAGTCACCAGTTGTAGTTGGTTTTTCACTGGCATTTTTAGGTTCAATTAATTCACCTTTTTCTAAGGCCATAGCAACTTGATTTGATTTTAAATAGTCAGATTTTTTATGATTTGTAGGTCCTGAGATGATTAGAGGAGTTCTAGCTTCATCAATTAAAATTGAGTCAACTTCATCTACAATAACAAAGTTATGGTCTCTTTGAACCTTCTCTTCTAAATCATACTTCATATTATCTCTTAGATAATCAAAACCAAACTCATTGTTTGTACCGTAAGTAATATCAGACATATACTGTTCTTTTCTAAAAGTATCATCTTTTACTTCACCAGTTACAATTCCTACACTTAATCCCAAGAAATTGTAAAGTGCTTTCATTTCTGTAGCATCCCTTGAAGCTAAGTAATCATTTACTGTAACAACATGAACACCTTTACCTGAAAGGGCATTTAAACAAACAGCTAAAGCACCAACAAGTGTTTTACCTTCACCTGTTTTCATTTCAGCAATTTTACCTTCATTTAAAACCATAGCACCTATAAGTTGTACATCATAGGGTCTCATATTTAATGTTCTTTTACTAGATTCTCTAATAATTGCAAATGCTTCTTCTAAAACATCAACTAGAGATTTAGAATTATTTTGAACTTCATTTTTCAGTTCATTAAATTTTCCTCTAAGCTCTTCATCACTTAAGTTTTCCATTGAGCTTTCTAAAGCATTAATATTATTTACTCTTTTTTTATATTGTTTAACTATTCTATCGTTACTAGTACCAAAAATCTTTGAAAAAACATTTAACATAAAATAAATCCCTTTTTGTTATAATCGTTAGATTATATATAAATAAAGGTTAAATTATGTTTTATAAGTCTATGTTTAGTGCCATTTTTTTAGGAAGTTTTTCATTTGCTTCGAGTAATTTTACCTTTGATAGTTTAGAAACATTTAAAGCAAACTTTATACAAACAATTAAATCCACTGAAAATAAAAATATTGAATATAAAGGTGAGGTATTTATTAAAAACAGTGGAAATATTTTATGGAAATATAAAACTCCAATTGTAAAAAATGTATATGTTAATTCAAATTATGTGATTATTGATGAACCCCAACTAGAACAAGCTATTTATACATCTTTACAAGATGATATTAATTTAATAGAAATTTTAAAACAAGCAAAAAAAACTAATGAAAATGAATATTTAGCAAATATTGAGGGAGTTGATTATAAAGTTTACATCAAAAATTCAAAAATTGAAAAAATTACCTATAATGACAAGTTAGAGAATTTTATTATTATTAATTTTACAGAAGTTATTAATAACTCTATGATTGACGATAACATTTTTAAATTTTTAGCCCCTGATTATTACGATATTATTAGAAAATAAAGTATTTTAATGTTAAGATTGCATTTAGGTAAACTTGACAATAGCTTGTTTTCAAGAGGAAAGTCCGGGCTGCAGTGAAGTATGGTTCCATTTAACGAATGGCTAGGGTAACCTAAGGGATAGTGCAACAGAAAGTAGACAGCCAAATAGTTTTATATTATTTAGGTGATGGTGAAACGGTGAGGTAAGAGCTTACCAGACTTTTGAGTAATCTTAAGTGCTTTGTAAACCCAACCTGCAGCAAAAAGACTATGGTAAAAAGCTTCACATTATTAGTCTTTGCTAGAGCGTATAAGTAATTTTACGCGTAGATAAATTATTGTCTAAAACAGAACCCGGCTTATAGTTTGCCTAACTATTTTGAGCCATGTCCTTTTCCTGTTGATTTTCTTTCAACTAATTCGTCAAAATTTTCACCACCAATATCATATGCAGCACCAAAACCAAATACAGCTTGTCCAAAAAATGGTGTAAATTCGTATAGATTAAAATCACTCATATTTACTAACATAGAAAAAGTATTAGGTTCTTTTTCCATAAAAATATCAATAACATTTTTATAAGTGTTACTATCTTTGTTTATAATTTTTGTATCTACTTGATATACAACTCTTTTTCTAGCAAATATTTTTTCACATTGATTTTCATCTTCTGCAAAAAATATTGATGCTTTTGAATTATTTTTTAAGTTTTGTGCATGTTTTGCTATATCACTTAAATATACATAATATTTATTTTCATATTTTACAAATACTGCATAACTTGTAAATGGAAGAGCATTTTCATCTAAACTTGATATTATTAAACTTTTAAAATTGTTTAAAAATTCATTTAATTGATTCATATATTTAATCCCTTAATCTTTCTCTTATTTCTAAAAAGTCATCTAGTTTATTAAAGAATATTTCAATAAGTTTTGGATCAAATTGCTTACCACTTTCCTCTTTTAATAAATCAAATATCTTTTCATCATCCCAAGCTTCTTTATAGCATCTTTTACTACCTAATGCATCAAAAACATCAGCTAAAGCTGTAATTCTTCCATAAATATGAATATCTTCACCACTTAATGCTCTAGGATATCCTGTTCCATCCCATTTTTCATGGTGTTCATAGGCTACAATTGATGCTGCTTTTAGTACTTTTCTAGTAGAATTTTTTAGAATGTTGTAACCAATTTCTGCATGAGTTTTCATTATTTCAAACTCTTCTTCAGTCAATCTTCCTGGTTTTTTCAAAATTGAATCTGGTATTCCAACTTTCCCAATATCATGCATTGGAGATGCTGTAAATAAAATATCTGCATCATCTTTACTTAAACCATATTCTAGAGCTAAAATCTTAGAATATTCGGCTACTCTTTTTACATGATTACCTGTTTCTTTACTTCTTGTTTCACCAATTTCACCCATTTTGTAGATAACTTCTTTTTGAGTGTCTTCTATTTCTTTGTGTAATTTAAACAGTTCTGTAACATCATTTCTTATACTCATAAATTCTACGATTTCATTTCCATTAAATATTGGTACAATTACTGTATTTACCCAATATGCTTCTCCACTTTTAGCTTTGTTTTTAATGATACCTTTCCAAATCTCTCCATTAAGAACAGTAGTCCATAAATCTTTGAAAACTTCATTTGGTGTATCTTCATGTTTAATAATACTGTGTTTTTCACCTAATACTTCTTCCGATTTATAACCTGATATTTGTTCAAATTTTCTATTAACGTAGGTAAATATTCCTTGTAAATTTGTTCTAGTTACAATATTGCTTTCATCTAAAGCATTTTCATACTGTTTTGCCATTTTAATAGAATTTTCTAAGTCTTTTTGTGAGTCTTTGAACTTTAATTTAAAATAGTCTTTTATATTTTCTTCTTGAGTAATATCATTTTTTAAACCTATAAACTCTGTTATGTTTCCTTTTTCATCTAGAATAGGTTTAATTAAAGCATTAATCCAAAAAGTTGAGCCATCTTTTTTTAGATTTTTTATTTTACCTGACCAAGATTTTTTCTTTTTAACTATAGTTTTCCATAGTTCTTGAAATGTTTCTTTAGGCATATCAGGATGTCTTACTATGCTATGAGGTTTACCTATTAATTCTTCTTGTTTATAACCTGTTAGTTCACAAAACGGTTCATTAACATAAGTAATAATACCTTTTAAATCTGTTTTTGTAACAATTGAACCTTCATCAACTGCATCTTTATATTCCTGTAAAAGCTTTGTAGATTTTTTAATTTGTCTTTGACTTCTTTTATAATCTATCCACATTGCTGCTTTTAAAATTATTTCTTCATTTACGTAAGGTTTTTTTATGATATCTACCGCACTAGCATTTAATGCTTTTTTTGTAAATTCAGGTGATTTTGAAGAAGAAAGCATAATAATTGGAATATCTAGTTGTTTTTTTAAAAAAAGTTTGTTTTGTTCTAAAAATTCTAATCCATTTGTTGATTTTAACTCATTATCTAAGAATATAAGACTTATTTCAAAATTTTCTAATATTTTAAAGATTTGATCTGTATCTTCTGCTGTTATAATTGAATAATTTCTAGTTTTTAATATATCTACTAATTGATGTTGGATAACTTTAGAATCATCTACAACTAAAATATTTTCATGTTTATTTAATTCAAGTTTTGTAATATTGTCAAATATAAGTTCTATATTTTGATTAAAGTACTTGTCTTTTTCAATAAAATCAATTACACCATACTTTATTGCTTCTTCTCTAAAGGAATTATAATGCTCTGTTGTTAATATAAAAGTTTTAATATCATTGAATTCTGGTAAAAGTTCTATACCTTTACCATCTGGTAAATTAATATCTAAAACAAGATAGTTTATTTCATTTTCTTGTAATATTTTTCTTGCTTCACTTAAATTAAAGGCTGAAAAAACATTAAAACCTTTTTTATTGAAATAGGTACATATAATATTGTTTATAGATTTAGAGTCATCAACAATTAGTATATTAAATTTTGTTAATAAATTGTTGTTATTATACATTTAAATTTTAGACCTTATCCTTTGGTTATTTTATCTTTACCATGTCTTTTAGAGTAGTATAAATTGTCATCTGCTCTTTTGAATAATAAAGTTGTATCATCTTTCTCTTTAATTTGTGTTAAACCCATACTCACAGTTATAAATAAATTATTTTTTTCATCCATAACAGTAGCATTTATTTTTTTTCTTAAATCTTCTAAGGCTTTATGAGCATTTTCTATAGTAGTTTGAGGAAAAAGTATTAAAAACTCTTCTCCACCAATTCTAAAGAAAAAATCAGTCTTTCTGATATTGTTTTGTATAAGTTTAGTTAAATTCTTCAATACAATATCTCCAATATCATGACCATAAGTATCATTAACTATTTTAAAATTATCTATGTCTATCATAGCAATACAAAATGGATTTTTGTATCTATGTTGTCATAACAAAGTATATCATTTATAAATTAAATAGTATAAATTTTATTATATAGATAATAATATTTAGAAAATAGGAAGAAAATATTTATAGTTTAATAGGAAGTTTTATTGTAAATTTCGCACCTTTATATTCCTTTTTATCAATGTTGAAAATTATATTTTCAACAAACAATTCACCATTTAATTTTTTATGTGTAATTTCTGAACTCATATATAATCCAATTCCTGTACCTTGAGCTTTATGTTTAGTAGTGAAATATGGTTCAAATATTTTGTCAATAATTTTTTCATCTACACCACCTGCATTATCTTTTACTTCTATGAAGATAAAATTTTCTTTTGTGTAATTTTTTATTTCAATGTATTTTAGGTGAATATTATTTTCAATTAAAACATCTTTTGAATTTTTTAATAAATTCATTAATACTTGTATTAATTCATTTTGTAAAGACTTAATAGTTATATGGTCACATTTGTTTTCTATTGTTATATCATTTGATTTAAAGCTAGGTGAGATTAATTTTAGTGTATTGTTTATACTTTCACAAATATCAAACTCATTAACTTCTATACTAGGAACTAAGAAGTTTCTAAAGTCATCAATTGTTTGAGATAAATATTGAGCTGAATCATTAATGTTATCCATAGCACTATAAAACTCTTTATCTTCTAAACAATTTAATTCTTTTTGTAGTTTAACACCCGTTGCTGAGGTAGATATTATTGATAGTGGTTGTCTCCACTGGTGTGCTATATTCAAAATCATCTCTCCCATTGAAGCCATTTTGGTTTGATTGTGTAATAGTTTTTCTTGTTTTATTCTATTATTCGTTTCTAAAGAAATTATTTTTTTATATCTATTAAATATTGATTGAATAAATTTAGAAGTAAATAATGATACAGAAAGTAAAATCAAGGTAACAATTATAGAATAAATTATCATTTTATTAATTGTATCTCTGTTTTTTTGAATTAAATCTTCTTCTTTTTTCTTAATTATATTGTTTAATTTCTCTAAATAAAAACCACTTCCAATCATCCAATCTAATTCTTCTATGTATCTTAAATATGATATTTTTTTATTATCATTAGCATCTATATTCGGATTAGTTGTTGATGTATATTCAAAAAAACCTTTCTTATTTTGTTTTACAAATTCATACATATCTTTTATAAAATATTTTCCATTGTCATCTAAGATTTTAAAACCATTTTTACCTAATTTTTTCTCATCATAATGAAGAAGATATTCTCCCTTACCATTAAATATAAACAGATAGTCATCTTTATTACTTTCTAAATTTTTAAGACCATTTAGAATTTCAATTTTTAATTCATTTATGTAATCATCATAATATTCACCTGTGCCAATTGATAAATTAAATGGTTCAAAGTACTTATAAAAACTAATTTTTTTGTATGGTTTGTTATCATCTTTATTTTTATACCAATGATATGTATCAAAAACTTCAGTCTTATTTTTAATTGAATCAGTAATATTTTTTAAAATAGGTACACCATAGGCATCTTTATATTTTATTAGATTTTTCCCTTCAATATCAGGGTTTAATGGCTGTAATAGTACATTTCCTTTAATATCATTTATGAAGATATATCCTCTTCCATTATTATATATCATTCCTGATAATGCATGTTTTATTGAATTTAATATGTGTTCATCTGAATGAAAATGACCTAATTTATTATGATTTGATTCTTCTTCATAGATTTTAGTAGCAATATTATGAGCTTCATAAACTTTTTCTTTTAAAAATTTTTTTAGCTTATTTTCTGAGTTATTTAATTCATAATTAATTGTATTATAAGCATTATTTACAATATTTATAACTTTGTTTTCATTTTCATATAAATAAGCCTTCTTTATTTCTTCTATTTCAATTTGTAACAAATGTTTTTTTTCTGTAATTAAAGAGTATGTAACGATAATAGATAATAAAATAATAGGAATTATTGCTCCATATTTAATTATGTTTATTAAAATTGTTTCGTTATCTCTTTGTGTCATGGCTCATCTTAGTAAGTTTTTAAATTATATATTCAAAATTATATTATGTGTTACCTAAAAATAAAATTTAATAAGTTATATTATTGAATTGAAAAATAGAAAATGTTTAAAAATATAACACATTAATTAATTTAATATTAAGATAAAGAAGATTAAAATTATTTATTAAGCTTGAATTAAGTTTAAGTAGCATTAAAATAGCAAAATTAAGGAGATTAGTTATGAAAAAACTTTTAGTTGCACTTGCTTGTGTTGGTAGTTTGTCATTCGCTGCTGATTATGATCCAGTAAAAGGTGAGATGCTTTCATTATCATGTTTTGCATGTCATGGAACAGATGGTAAATCAGTTGCGATTACACCATATATAGCAGGAATGGGTAAAACAACTCTGTATCAAGTATTATTAGAATATAAAAACGGAACAAGAACAGGAACTATGATGCCTAAGCATGTAAAAGGTTTCTCTGATGAAGAATTAATGCAAGTTGCTGAATATTTTTCAAATATCAAAAGATAATCAAAAGGATAAACAATGATAAATAGAAGAAATTTTAACAAATTATTAGTTGGTTCAGTTGCATTATCAATGACAGCTTGTACAGGACTTACTTCAGTTTCAACTTTACCAAAAGGCAAAAATAGGGTAGTAGTTGTTGGTGGTGGATTTGGTGGTGCTACAGCTGCTAAATATCTTAAAAGATTTTCTCCTGATGCTGAAGTTGTATTAATCGAGAAAAATACTGAATATTATACTTGTCCATTTAGTAATACTGTAATTGGTGGACTTAATAAAATAGATTATATTAAACATGATTACAAAACTTTAGCTTCAAAATATGGTATTAAAGTTATTCATGCAACAGTTAAAAAAGTAGATGGAAAAAATAAAACAGTTGTATTAGAAAATGGTGAAACTATTGCATATACAAAAGCTGTTGTTTCTCCAGGAATTGACTTCAAATATGAAAAAGGTTATGTTGAAGGTAGTGAAATGTATGCACCTCATGCATATAAAGCAGGACCTCAAACGGAACTTTTAACTAAGCAATTACAAGGTATGAAAGATGGTGGAACTTATGTAATGGTAGCACCTGCTAATCCATTTAGATGTCCTCCTGGACCATATGAAAGAATTTCATTAGTTGCAAATTATATTAAAAATAATAAACCTAATTCTAAAATTATTATTTTAGATCAAAAAAATAAATTCTCTAAACAAGGATTATTCCAAGAGGGTTGGGAAAAATTATATCCTGGATTAATTGAGTGGAGAAGTGCTGAATTTGGTGGAAAAGTTGAAAAAATTGATCCTAAAAATTTAGTTGTTACTACTGAAGAAGAAGATATTAAAGCAGATGTAATTAACTATATTCCAAATCAAAAAGCAGGTAAATTAGCATTTGAATCAGGTCTTGTAGAAGGTGATTGGTGTCCAATCAACACAAAAACTTTTGAATCTAGACTTGTAAAAGATGTATATGTTATTGGTGATGCTTGTATAGCTGCATCTATGCCAAAATCTGGATTTAGTGCGAATTCTCAAGCAAAAATAGCTGCTTTACAAATTTCTAGAAAATTAAAGAAATTATCGGTTATCAATCCTCCAAAACTAGCTAATACTTGTTATTCTTTAGTGGGACCTGGATATGGTATTTCTGTTGCTGCTGTTTATGAAGCGAAAGAAGATAAAGTTCACAAAGTTCCAGGATCTGGTGGATTAAGTCCATCTAATGCTGATAATAGTATAAGGTTACAAGAAGCTGAATATGCTGTAGGTTGGTATCAAAACCAAATGGAAGACGTATTTAGATAATAAATATAAAAGAGCTTTTTAGCTCTTTTATTTACTCTTTTATTGGAAAACTTATTGTGAACTTAGCTCCAAATTCACTATTTTCAAAATCTATATCACCTTTAAAACTTTCTTTTACAATTCTTTGAGTTAAATGTAATCCTAATCCTACACCATCTGATTTAAATTTAGTTGTAAAATAAGGTTCAAATATTCTATCTTTAATTGATTCATCAATTCCATTTGCATTATCTTCAATAATAATAGTATAAATATTATTGATACATGAAGAAGAAATTTTTATCCATTTCTTTTCTAAATTTAGTTCTTGAATTAAAGCTTCTTTTGAGTTTGTCATTAAACTAATGATAATTTGTGCAATCTCATTTTGTACAAAAGTCATTTTTGTTTTATTTTCAAAATCAATATCTAAAATTAAGTCAATTTTATTTGATGATAATGAACTTCCAATCATATCTATAGCTAAATCAATTTCATCCTCAATATAAATGGCACAAAGTTTTTTATCATTTGAGATATATTTACTAAATTTTTCAATTGTTTTTGAAAGTTTATGAGTGTTTGAAATTATAGTTCCTAGAGAAACCCTTTTTTCTTCTTCTGTTAAACTTTCAAAATCTAAATCAATTTCTAATTGAGCTGCATTTAATGAAATTACACTTAAAGGTTGTCTCCATTGGTGTGATATATTTTCTAATAATTCTTCTATAGATGAGTGTTTAGCCTCTTGAAGTAGTCTTAAATGTTCTTCTTCAAAATCTTTTTTTTCTGTAATATCATTACTTAATGAATAATATCCTGTAATATTTCCTTCATTATCAAATTCTGGAGAAATAGTATGCTCAATCCAATAAGCTTCACCATTTTTTCTAATATTTTTAAGCTCGCCTTTCCAAATCTTACCTGAATTAATTGTTTTCCATAAATTTTCATATGTAAGTTTAGGCATGTTTGGATGTCTAAGAATATTATGTCTTTTTCCTATTAATTCATCTCTAGAAAATCCTGTAAGTTCACAAAAACTATTACTTACATAAATTATAATACCTTGATCATCTGTTTTTGTGTAAATACTTGAATCTGTTATAAAATCTTTTACTTTTGAATTTTCATACTCTTCAAGTAAGGTAAAAATTTCATTTATTAGTTTTTCTGTATCACTCACTGGTTTAACAATATATTTATTAATTTTTAATTCTAGTGCTTCTTTTAAATATTCACTATCACTATAAGCAGTCATAAAAATAAATGGTATATCTAGTTTTAATTCTCTAATTTTTTTTGCAAATTCAATACCATTGATTATTGGCATTTCGATATCACTTAAAATGAAATCAGGAGCTATACCGTTATTTATTGCATTTAATGCATCATTTGCATTATAAAAACTGTGAACATTTTTATAAAATCTTTTCAGTAAAAATGAAGTCGATTCATTTGTAAGTTCATCATCTTCTAAGTAAAAGATTGTTTTTTCAATTAAGTTTGAATTTTTGTCATAATGAATCATTATTTTCCTTCAGTAAGTCTCTAATGTATGTTATAAAAATATTATTTATAAGTCAATTAAATGTAGAGTGTTTTATCATTTAGCTTTCATATTTGTTATGATAAGATAAGATATTATTTATAAAAGGATATTTATTTTGACTGAAAAGAAAGTTAGTATAGTAGGTGTAGGAAATGTTGGTTCTACACTTGCTTTTACTTTGGCTACTAAAGCTGTTTGTTCAACAATAGTTTTAAAAGATATTAGAGAAAACTATGTAAAAGCTATGGCTTTAGATATTTCTCAAGCTGCAAATGCCTCAAATTCTCATACTGTAGTTCAAGCCGCATGTAGTTCAAAGGATATGATTAATTCTGATATTGTGGTTATTACAGCAGGCATACCAAGAAAACCTGGTATGAGTAGAAATGATTTATTATCTACAAATGCTAAGATTATGGAAGAAGTTATAATAGATATAAAAGAAAATTGTCCAAATGCAATTGTGATTGTAGTTTCAAATCCTTTAGATGCAATGGTTTACGCAGCATTAAAGTTTTCAAATTTTAAGTCAAATCAAATAATAGGAATGGCTGGAATTTTAGATAGTGCTAGAATGAGTCATTTTATATTTGAAAAATTAGGATATGGAGCAGGGCAGATAGAATCTTCAGTAATGGGAGGACATGGAGACGACATGGTTCCTCTACCAAATCACTCGAATGTTGCTGGAGTTTGTATAGAAGATTTATTGTCTAAAGAAGACATAGAAGATATAGTAAATAAAACAAAAAATGGTGGATTAGAAATAGTAAAATTACTTGAAGTTGGATCTGCATATTATGCACCTTCATACGCAACTTCAATTATGATAGAAGCAATACTATTTAATCAAAGAAAAATATTTCCTTGTGCAGTTATGTTAGAGGGTGAGTATGGATTTAATAATATTGTTTCAGGTGTTCCTGTAATGCTTGGGGCAAATGGTGTCGAAAAAATAATAGAATTAGAATTAACAAATGAACAAAAAAATCAATTCGAAAAATCTGTGTCATCTGTAAATTCATTAACATCACTTTTAGATAAAGAATTTTTCACTGTTTAACTAGAAATTAACGTTGAGTATAATAATATATATTTAATAAAATATGATTGGTTTAAAATGAAAAAGAAAGTATCTGAAGAATTAGTAATTATAGGTGTTGGAGCAAGTGCAGGTGGTTTAGAAGCATTACAAGGTTTAGTAAAAAACATTAAACCTAATTCTAATCTGGCATTTGTAGTTGCACAACACTTGTCACCAACTTACAAAAGTTTAATGGTTAGCTTATTATCAAAAGAAGCTCAAATTGATATAAAAGAAGCTCAAAATTTAGAAACTATAAAACCTAATATTATGTATATTTGTCCTCCTAATAAGCATATTTTAGTACAAGACAAAAAAATCATATTACTTGAACCTAAACAGCCAAGTTATGGTCCGAAACCATCTATTGACATGCTTTTTGAATCTTTATCAGAAGATATTGGAAATAAATCTATTGGTGTTATCTTAAGTGGTACAGGTAGTGATGGATGTAGAGGTGTTAGGGCAATTAAAGCTGAGGGTGGATTTACAATCGCTCAACAGCCTAATAGTGCAAAATATGATGGTATGCCTAATAGTGCTATTAATACAGGAAATATTGATTTAATTTTAGATGTAGAAGTAATGTTTGAAGAATTAGTTGAGTTATTGACTTATCCTAATAGAGCTAAATTAATTGGTAATGTTACTGAAACAAGCGGAATTTATAAAAATATTTTACTAAAGCTAAAAGAAAATAAAAAAGTAGATTTTACTTTATATAAAACTTCTACAATTCAAAGAAGAATTGAAAGAAGAATGGCAGCACTTAAAATTACTAATATAAGTGATTACAGTAATCAGTTGGAAAAAAACATCAAAGAAGTTGATAATTTATATAATGATATTTTAATTGGTGTAACCTCTTTCTTTAGGGATAGAGAGCCATTTGAAATTTTAAAAGAAAATTTAAAAAAAGTTATATATGCTAAGACAGACAAATCTATTAGAGTTTGGGTACCTGGTTGTAGTACAGGTGAAGAACCTTACTCAATTGCTATGGTTATTAGTGAAATACTTGGTGAAAAAATTGGGGAGTATAAAATACAAATTTTTGCTACTGATATTGATGATGAGGCAACTACTGTTGCTAGAAAAGGTCAATATCCTGAGTCAGCATTAACAGAATTAGATAAGTCTTTAGTTAAAAAATATTTTACAATAAAAGATGATATGTACGAACTTATTAAACCAATTAGAGATATGTGTATATTCTCAAAACAGGATATTACTAGAGATCCACCATTTGTAAGACTTGATTTAGTTTCTTGTAGAAATTTACTTATTTATTTTACATCAGATTTACAAAAACAATTATTCCCAATTTTCCACTATGCATTAAATGACCACGGTTTATTATTACTTGGAAAATCTGAGTCAGTTGGAGTATTTTTAAATTATTTTAAATCTGTAAATAGTAAATGGAAATTATATGAAGCCCTGTATTTAGGTCAAAAAAACGTACCTAAATCTGTTACTTCTTATCATGCCCCTAAATATAATCCAAGGGAAGAAAAAGATAAGTATGAGGTATTTAAACAACCTACAATTAGTGATTTAATTATTGATCATATTGAAAGAACAATTGTTCCTACTTGTATTGTTTTAAATGAATCATTTAATATGATTTATGTAAAAGGTAAAAATAAATATTTATCTCAACCAGAGGGTGAAATTACACAAAATATATTTAAATTCTTGTCTCCTGAGATTAGTATTGAGCTAAGAAGTGCCCTACATAGTGTAAAAAAGAATGGTGGGATTACAAAAACAAAATTTATTTTACCTAAAGAGGAAAACGATAAGAAAGTAAAATCTTTAGAAGATACTTATGTAAGATTAGTTGTATCTCCTTTAGATTCTCCTGTAATGGGAGACTTGTTTTTAGTTGTATTTCAAGAAGAAAAAGCAGAATCTCTTGCAAGTTATGACTTTACTTTAAGTCATGAAAATGAAGAGGTTGATAAACTTCAAATAGAATTAGAAAAAACAAGAGAGCATTTACAAACAGTAATTGAAGAATTAGAAACTTCAAATGAAGAGATGCAAAGTTTAAATGAAGAATTACAAAGTTCAAATGAGGAATTACAAAGTTCTAATGAAGAGCTAGAAACTACAAATGAAGAGCTTCAAAGTACTAATGAAGAATTACAAACGGCATATGCAGAATTACAAAATGTATATGAAGAAAGAGATAATTCAAACAAATCATTACTTAGTTTAAAAAATGATTATGAATTAAAATTATCTAGATATGAAATTTTAAATCAGGCTAGCTTAAGTGGTGTATTTGACTTTAATATGATGAGTAATTTCGAAGTTTATATAGATGAGATTTTTGCAAAGATTTTAGGATTTGATAAAGATGAAATTATTTCAGAGTCACAAGGTGATGTATTACATTGGTTATCTGAAAGAATTGAATATGAAAATACAAAAGATAAATCATTATTTGAAAATTTATTATTAGGAAAAACAACTGATTTCTTAGTAAAATGTAAAGTTCAAACTAAAAGTGGAAACATAAAAGATATAGAGTGTTTCTGTACTGCTGTTAAAGGTAATGTTGCTACTAAAGTAGATAGAGTTATTGGTACAATTAAAGCACTTTAAGGAAGATTTATTTTGAGTTTATTAGACAAAAAAGTATTATTTGTTGAAGATGATGAAATGCTAAGGGTAAGAATGGAAAAACTTTTAAATATGTTTTTTCTTTACCCTGTTAAAACAGCAAGTACTGCTGATGAAGCATTGGAAATTTTCAAAAATGAAATTCATGATCTGATTATATCAGATATAAAAACTCCAGGAAAAATGGACGGACTTGATTTTATAAAAGAGGCGAAAAAATACAATTCAGATTTAAAGACTATTATTATTACTGGATTTAATGAAGAGTTATATAATCAAAGAGCTAAAGAACTTGATATTAATAAATATTTTGTTAAGCCAGTTACAGTGTCAGATATTTTGGAAGAAATTACAAATTTAGGTTTTACTTTAAAAACTTAAATTTCTAATTTTCATTAATAGGTATAGTTATCTTAAAAACTGCACCTTTATATTCTTTATTATTATGCTTAAAAGCTTCATTTTTTACTTCAATATTACCTTTGAATTGTTCTTCAATTATTTTCTTTGCTAGATTTAATCCAAGACCTGTACCGTTATTAGAATCTTTTGTAGTAAAATATTTATTAAATACTTTATCTATTATATTTTCATTGATTCCACCTGCTGTATCTTTTACTAAAATCTCTATTTGATTATTTATTTTACTTGTTTCAATAAATATATATCTTGAATTTTCATTTTGATTTTGTATTAAAGCATCTTTGGCATTTGAAAGAAGGTTTAATAATACTTGTGTTAATTGATTTTGATTTCCATAGATAGTTAGGTTTGATAAGTTTAAAACTAAATCAATACTATTATCTTTTAATTGATTAAAAGTAAAAGTTTCAATATTATTGATACACGTAATTAAATTAAAGTCGTCTTCATTGACATTTTGAGAAATAAAAAACTTATTAAAGTTATTTACTGTGTCACTTAAAAATATTATTTGACTTAGAGATTTTTCAAGATTTTCTTCAATCAAAGATGACTTTTTAGAGTCTTGAGTAAAGATAGATTGCAGATATATTTTTGCAGATGATATAAGCATACTTAAGTTATTTAAAGGTTGTTTCCATTGATGGGCTACATTTCCTAACATCTCACCAACTGCTGCTAGTTTTGCTTGTTGAATAAGTAATTTGTTTTGTTCTTCTTTTTGTTTTGATAATTTTTCAATAGAATTCATCATGTCATATTCTGATTGAATATCAATTAATGAAAGTAAATATAGATTTTCTGTTTCATCATAGTTACTTGCGTATATTTTAAACTTATTTGTTTTTTTATGTATTGTTAAATCGCAAATTAAAAACTCTTGTTCTTCAAATTTATTATTTGTAATCCATTCTTTAAATTTTAAATAATCTTTTACTTCAAAATATTTTGAGAAGATTTTATTAGAAAACTTTTGTAGGGTATTATTTAAAATTAAATTTGCTTTGTTATTAAATTCTATAATATTAATCTTATGGTCAATTACTATATAAGCTAAAGGAGAGTTATTAAATAATGAAAAGTATTTATTGTATAGTTTATTAACTAAAATTTCATTTTCTTTGAGTTCTTCATTTTGAACCTCAAGTTCTTCTTGGTAGATTCTTAGATTAGTAAGATTTTTTTCGTCTTCATTTGTATCAATATCATTTTTTTTCATTTTAACTCTCGTTATTTTAAGTATTATATTATACATTATAATACATTAAAAGTAAATATCAATATAATTTATTATATATAAACTAAAATGTGTTATAATAAATTATATATTATGGAATAGGATAGAATGTCTTGAGTACAAAACCTAAAAATAAACTACTAATGGTTGATGATGACAATATCACTTTA
>CAKZOX010000113.1 GCA_937138295.1 uncultured Campylobacteraceae bacterium | reverse complement strand
AATTGGCCATGACAACGCCTTTGGGACGGGTGTTGTAGAATTATACGCTGAACACAGGGTTACAATCTCAGCCGTTGGGGGGCCTCGGAAAATCGCCAACAACATTAATAACTATGCCATTGAGGTAAAAATTGGGGGAAATTCAAAACTAACCTTCTCGGGTGAAGTGATACTGAATGAAGCAGTCCGCCTCACCCCACATCATGTTGTCAAACATTGAGAGGCCTCGAATTCCTTCTATAACCACCTCAAAGATGTGTTCCACTGAAAACAATTGCAGTCATTAGACTTACATGTACATGTATTTACACTAAAGGCGCATTATTTACATTGTAGTTCTTTTATTTTCAATTAAGATCAATTTATAACAAAAAGTATGCAATACCTAACACTGAGGTTCCAAACTGATTTCTGGAAGCACCTTCTTGACTAGTTTCTAAATTTCTAAAAGAAAACAAAGATGCAAAATATTATATTTTAGGAGATGGTGTATTAAAACAAGAGTTAATTAACTATGTTCATGAATTAAAAATTTCTAATAATGTCACTTTTCTATCCTTATATAGTAATCTCCCAATAATTTGGGGTTATGTTATTTTAGTATAAAATACTTTAGTGTAACTTTAAAGGTTTATAAATTATTTTAAATTATTCTCTAAATTTCCTTTTGAGTTTCGACTTTATCGGTCTTTTCTTTATTAGTAATTTATTAATTTATAGATTTTAATTCAAAATATAATCAATATAATAAGAATAAGGAGGGTAAGGGCTAGTCCTTAAATCTTAATCTGGTGATATCTGGTATGTGAGAATATTTAGATTACTAAGTTACACTATAAATTTTAGACTATATTTTTGTTTAATCTACCTACTAATAATATGTAAAATTTTAAAAAAATTACAATTTATGATATAATAATTTCAATGTAACTGTCTGTTGCAAAATCACTTTTTTAATTAAGGAAGTTTCAATGGAAAACTCAACCAACCAAAATGAGGTAAACGAGAACACTACAGCTCCAGATGAAAATGTAGGAAATCCAGTTAATATGACTCAAGATCAATTGAATGAGTTAATTAACAAGAAATATGCTAAAGGTGCTGAAAAGGCTAAATCGGATTTACTGGGTTCGCTTGGTGTAGATAATATTGATTCTTTAAAAGAATTAATTGAAGCTAAAAAACAACAAGATGAAGCAAACAAAACTGAATTAGAAAAGCTTTCAGAGCAGCTAAATTCTACTGTTGCTGAAAAGCAATCACTTTTAGAACAAATGGAGCAAATGAAGTTTAAAACAGAAGTTTCTACTTTATCTGCTCAAAACGGAATTAAAGATGTTGAGGTGTTTGAAGTTATGTACGAAAAAGCTTCAAAGAACGAAGGGTTTGAAAAAGATACTTTTATTAACCAGCTTAAAGAAACAAGACCATATTTATTTGGACAAGAAACACAAACTAAGCCAAAGGTAGATAATACATCAAACAACAAACAAAATCCTTCAGATAGATCTACACAAATCGCTAAGGCTCAACAACTTGCTAAAGAAGGCAAAGCTGGAGAAGCTAAAAAGATTTTAGATTCATTATATAAATAAAGAGGTATAAAAAATGGCTAATGTTATTACAACTGCTGCAACTTTAGACGATTCATTAATTGAATTAATTGATACGGAGGTACTTGTTTCAGGTGCTGGTGTAAACAAAATTGATAACTTTGTTGAAACAAATGTTGAGATTGGTGCAAAATCAATTTCTTTTACAGTATTTTCAAAATTAGCTAAAGCTACTACTCCATTAACAGATGGTGCTGATGTTGATTCTGTTGCTATGGCTGATACTTCAGTTCTTTTAACTCCAAAAGAGTATGGTAATGTTGTAACTACTACACAATTATCTAACTTACAAACTGGTGGAAAAGCTGATAGAGCTGCTGCAAGATTAACGGGTATCAACTTAGCTGAAACTACTAATCAGTTAGGAATTAATGCTTTAGAAGCTGGAACTAATACAACTGCTGCTGCTTCTGCTGGTACACTTGCAAAAGGTGATTTAAGAGGTGCTTATGAAAGATTATCTTCTAAAAGAATTCCTAAAATGAATGGTTACTATGTAGCATTTATGAATCCTGCACAAATTTCAGATATTAAAGATGACTACATCTCAATTGCTCAAAATACTAATTTAGAATTAGCTACAAATGGTGTAGTTGGTACTTTAGAAGGTTTTGTTATCGTTGAAGATGCTGATGTAACTGCTGGACAAGTAAACTGTTTTGGTATGGGTGCGTTAGGTAAAGCTGTATCTGCTGCAGAAGAGCCAGTTATTACTGGACCATTTGACAAATTAGGTAGAATGATGAATATGGGTTGGAAAGGTACTATTGAATATGGTATCGTTGATGACAACGCAATTGAAATCATTACTGGTGCATAATAAATGAAAGCAATAGCACTTAGAAAAGTAAAGTTCAGATGCAACGATAACTTGTATGAGTGCGAACAAGGTCAAGAGGTAGAAATTAAATCTACCGACCTTGAACAAGCAAAAGCAAGTAAATTGTTTAAATTTGAAGAAAAAAAGACTGTAAGAAAATCAAAAAAGGCTGAATAATGGCACTAACTCTAACTAATGCAGAAATTATTGAAGCATCACCATTATTATTAGCTGATGTTGTTAGTAAAGCAACTGATGGATCTACTACTACATTAATAACACACGATTTAAGAGATTTAGATGAGTATTCTATAATAGGGGCTTACATTTGTTTTTTAGATGGTGACAACAAAGGTGTAGATAGAATTATTACTGATTATAGTTCTTCTGGTGGTGTAGCAACTTTCACATTTGATAGTTTAGACCTTCCTATTGACAATACTACAATTTTTGCAATTATGTATTTATCATATAAATCTGCATCAGATAGAGCTAATGCTGTTTTAACTAATGATTTAAAGAAAAAGGGTTTTGATATAAACTTTTTTCTAAATCCAGCTGACTTAAAAGAATTACATCTTTATAGAACTGTTGCACATATTTGTTTAGCTAAAACACAAGATAGAAACGATCAAGATACTTACTGGGTTAATTACGAAACTTATATGGAAATGTATAATACAGAACTAAATACTTTAGTAGCTGATTATGATTCAGATGAGAGTGGAGGAATTAGTACAGATGAAGAAGATTTAAATATAGGTCAAATAGGATTTGATAGATGACAAATTACATTAAAAGTTTAGGCTACAGATTTACAACTAAAGATACATTAAATCCTTTAGAATTTAGGCTAATTGATATTGAGGTATCTTTAAATGAGGAACTTAGTACATTTGCTAAAGCTATTTATGATAGAGTAGAAGTTTATGAACTTTGCTTATCTAAAAAAGCTTTTAAAATTGAGAAAATTACTGAACTTTTAGATGGAATAAGAGATTTACAAGAAGTTGTAAAAGGTACTGCCAAAATTGAGGAGCAGGAACGAAGTTATTTTATTACAATAACATTTACAAAAGAGGTTTAAAATGGCAATTAAAGGTTTTCAAGGTAGCTGTACTATTGGTGGTACAGTAATTACAGAAGCTAAAATTTGGTCTTTAGATATTTCACAAGAAACAGCAGACACTACTAATTTTAGTGGTAATGGTTGGAAAACATCTGAAGCAACTTTAAAGGCTTGGTCAGGTTCTATTACCGTACTTTATGATGGTGGTGCAGATTCTGGACAATCAAGCTTGATAGACGGTATAACAAGTGGTGAGTCTGTAGCTTTAGAATTATTAACTGGTGCTACTGGTTCAGGTGCAGCAGAAAAGTTTGCAGGAAATGCTATTATTACAACTATGCCAATAACAAATGATGTTAATGGTATTATTGAAGTTCAGTTTTCTTTTGAAGGAACTGGAGCATTAACTCCATCTGCTATAGCTTAGTAGATTTATAAAGCTCTCTTAGGAGGGCTTTTTTAAGTTTATTTATAGGATTAAATATTGGAAAAACTATTAGCAGAGCTGTTAAAGGCACAAGACAACTTACAAAAAATAGAATTTGTAATTAACAATGTTCAGTTTGAGTACTATTTTAGGTATATGACATTATTAGAAAAATCAAGAATTGAGCAAATGGCTGTTAAGTCAATTACTATAATTAATGATGATGGTAGTAAAATTGTTAAGTATGAAAAGCAAGACAATATGATACCTATTCATACTATTTTAGAAAAAGCTTTAGATAAAGAAGGAAATAGATTATATTCACATACTAATTCTAAGCATATTAAAGAAGTTAGTTTACTTCCAGTTCAAGTTGCTTCAGAGATTGCTTATGTTATGACTATAGATATTTTTGGTAATATGAAACCTTTAGATGATGAAGATAAGGAATAAAAATGGCTACAAACGAAGAAGTAGAATTTGTAATTAAGGTAGATGGTGTTGATCAAATAAAAAAAGATTTAAACACACTTTCTAAATCAATAGATGAAATTGGTAAAAAAGCAAAACAATCTTCAGATTCTATAAGTTCAGATTGGAAAAAAGTAGGTAAATCATCTGCACAAGTTGATAAGATAACTGATTCTGTAGAAGATTTACAAGATGAAACTGTTGAATTAGGTAAAACTACAGAAACAACAACTTCAGGTATGGCTAAAGCTTGGGGGTTTTTAACTTCAAGATTAGCAGTTGTTGGAGCTACTATTGGTTTAGCTGGTAAACAATCTATGGAATTTGCAAGAGTATCAGCTGGTTTAAGTGATGAGATGAAGCAATATGCAAAAGAGTTATCTAAAGCTAATATTGAAACAGATTCACAAATAGCAGGTTTCTTAAAGTCTGCCCAAACTGCAGGATTAAGCAGTGATATGATGAAAAAACTTGCTAGAGATGCTATTGATCTTGGTAAGGCTTATCCTCACGAATCTTCAGAAACTCTTCACGATAATTTAGTAATGTTAAATACTACTGGAGAAGCACAAGGCTTTGTAGTTGATATCTTAGAGCAGAAATACAAAACTTTAGATGTTCAAAGTATTTCAACTGCTGATAAAATAAAAGCAATAAATGAGATAGTTGCAGAAACTTCTAAAACAATGGAAAATCTTTCAGTAACAAAGATACAAACTATAACGGGCAGTTTAAAGAATATGTTTTCTACTTTGGGAGATTTATTTATTGGATTAGCTGATAAACTGGGAGTACTTGATGGACTGTCTGATTCTTTAAGTTATATATCTTCTGCATTTGCAAAAGGTACTAGTTTATTATTAATGAGAGTTGAATATTATGTTTTAGCAATTAAAAAGCTATTCGCTACTATTACTGGGATAGATTATTCTTTATTAGGAGATAATGTTGCTCAGAGTTTAAAAATAGTAGGACTGACATTAATTGCAAATATTGAAAAGATATCTAATAATGTTGGATTAGGTCTTTCAAAATTTGGTTACAATTTAAAATCAAAAATAGCTGATATAATCAATTCTTTACCTAAAAGTTTAGTTCCTAAAAGTCTATCTGATTGGGCTGATAATGTTGATACTGAATGGTCTAAAACTAAAAAAACTTATGAAAATAATATAAAAGATATTGAAGACAGAATAAAAGACTTTAATGATTTAAAGCCTGAAACTATTATTCCTGAAGTAGATACATCTGATTATGATAAAAAAATGGAAGTTATCCTTAAAGCTTATAATAAACTAAGGGATTCAGCAAAAGAAACTAGAAAATCTTTAGATATTGATGGCGAAGCTAATGTAAATACATCTATAGGTAAAGTTAATTTTGACCAATTAATAAATGAAGCTACTGCAGCAAGAGAAACAATAATTAAAGCCTTTAGAGATGGATTAATAAAGCCTGAAGATTTAGAAGATAGTTTAAAAAGTGTAGAAGATTGGTCAAATAAAGTAAAAGCATTAATGGAGCAAGGCTTAACATTTGATGAAGCTATAAAAATTCAAAAAATAATACAAATGCCTGAAGAAGAAGGCATACTTGATGGAGCTAAAGCACAAGTTCAATCTTTTGCTGATTATTGGAATGATACTTCATCTAGATTGGGTGATGTAACAAAACAAGCAATGGACGGAATGACAAATGCTATTTTTGATATGGTTACTAAAGGTAAAGCTAACTTCAAAGATTTAGCTGCTTCAATTCTTGCTGCTATTGTTAAAATGCAGATAGCTCAAGCAGTTGCAGGTATATTTACTGGAGGTAGTTCTTTTGTAGGTAATCTCTTAGGAGGTGCTACTAAACATACTGGAGATGTACCATCATATCATACGGGAACAGTACCATCATATCATACGGGAACATTAAGAACAGATGAAAGAATGGCAAAATTACAAGTTGGCGAAGCTGTAATAAATAGAACAGCTACTCAAAATAATAGAGAAGCTTTAAGTGCTATGAATAGAGGTGCTAAAATTGATATGGAAAGTGGCAATACTCAAAATGTTAATGTTAATTTCTCAGTAAATGCTATTGATAGTTCAAGCTTTAGACAGTATTTAGCACAAAATAAAAATGATATTACTGGTATAGTCAATGATGCTATTAGTAAAAATGGAAGTACAAGAAGAGTAATTAAGGCTAATTTATAATGGAAGATTTAACATCTATATTATCTGAAAAATGTTTAGATATAAATGCAACAGAATATGTTAAGCAAGGTAGAGCATTCCAATTAAATAATGGACAAGAGCAGAAGGTAACAGCATTTTCTACACCCTCTATAAATCTAAGTCTTACATATAATAATTTAAGTTTACAAGCTTATCTTGATTTAAAAAGTGTTTATGAAGCTAATCATAGTAATACATTTATTTATAGACCTGATGGAGCTTGGATAAACGAAGAGGGGCTTGGACTTCCTAGTACAGAGGGAATTATTGATTTAAGGTCAAAATTAATGACTGAAAATGCTTCTGTTTATATGTTTACTAATTTTAGTTTTACGACAGATGCTAGAACAAAATTATTTTCAGGTACTATTGAAGTAGTTACAAGTTTATTTTTTAACTTTGCTGCTTATCAAGCAATCTATAGTGAGTCAAGCTCATATAATCCAGTAACTACAACTAATACTGACTTTATAGATTTTCTAGAGCTTTGTGGTCCTTATCAAATTGACTTAGGATACACTAACAATAATCTAACTACTAAAATAGGAAATTCAGCTCACTTTGGATTAGATAAAGGTGGATTAAGAAAAATATGGGTTTACAAATTTTTAATTAATGAAAATAAATATTTAGAACTGTTAAAATTCTATAGAAAACACGCAGGTATTATGGGAGAGTTTGGTGTTATGGACATAGGATATGATAATATTAATAATACAAATGTTCAAACAACAAAGGCAAGATTTAGACAAGATAGCTTTAATCATAGAAAAAGAATAGATGGTCTTTATGAAGCGGCATTTGAAATAGTAGAGGTTTTATAATGAAAAATTTAACGAATAATTCAAGAGATAAAAATAGTGTAAGTATGTTGCATCTATTTGAAGTAAGATTAGATTATATTATTTTCGATATACCATCTACACTTACAACTAATACAGAGGTAATAACTTATATTTATCAAACTGGATTAGGTAGAGAACCTGATGCAGGGGGTTTACAATTCTGGGAGGATTATTGGGAAGAGAGAGCCAATTTATCTAAACAAGATATTAGAAGGCTTATGATGGGTGAAGCAATTATAAGTCCTAATGAGACTATTAATGGCGAAACTATTTACATAACAGATCACGATATTTTTGTAAATTATAATGGTAATGAGTATATACCTATGAACATAACTTTTGATAAAGCCAGAGAGGATATAGATTTACAAGCCAATGTAGTAAATATATCAGTAGAAAATTTATCCAGTTATATATCAAATAAAATTAGTGGCTTTGAATGGAGAAACAATCAAGTTAAATTAGATAGAGTGATTTATACACCTCAATCATATACTTTAGATGATACAACTTATCAATATGGTATAGGGGATAGCTTACAAGGGTCTGACGTTTACCCTACATTAAATCTAACTAATACTAATATTGATAAAGATATCATACCTTTATTCTATGGTATAATTACACAATATAGTTTCACGCAACAGTCTATGTCTATAACCTTAGCTAATGAGTTTCAAAACTGGAATAAACCTCTATTACCTAGAACATTTAATCAAAGTGAGTTTAACTCAATAATTAGTACAATGTTAGATACTGTTTACTGGGGGAGATATAAAGATGTGTGATTGTTTTATGTTTACATATAAGAAACTAAAAGAGTTGGGGTTTAATATTCCTAACACGTATGATAAATATAGTTCTGAAAATTTTAAAGAATATTTAAAAGACCTTAGAAAACTTAGAAAAGATAAGGCTCAGTATAGTTTTTTTCAGTCATTTTGTACTGAAGTTAATACTCCAGAAAAGAATGACATAGCTGTAAGTGATAAGGTAATTGGATTATATGCAGGTAATAATAAAATATATACTTATACAGAACAGAGAGAAAGGGAAATCTTGGTAAATTCAAATGATTCTTATAGATTTTTTAGGGTTAATCAGTAATGGGTATTGAAACAGCTGGAGTTGTTGCTGCTTGGATAGCGGGAAGTACTGGATTAACTATTACTACACTAGGTGCATATTATGCTGCTACAGCAGTAGTATTTATAGGTATGGTAGCAGTTGGTGGTATGGCTTTAAAATCTTTAATGCCTGAAATGAGTACAGATAATAGTGCAGGAACAGCTTTACAAACTAGAAAATCAAATACTAATCCACTCCCTTTAGTTTATGGGGAAAAGAAATTAGCAGGTAATATAATATTTGAAACTACTAACGGTAGTAATAATGAGGATTATTGGGCTATTTCAGTTTTAACTGAAGGACAACTTAGTGATGCTTTAGAAGTTTATGCTAATGAAGATATTATCACTAAAGCTGATGGAACTTGGGAATTTAGAGGTAAATACACTCAAGTTGTAGTTCAAAATATAGGTAGTTCGGGAAGTACATTATCTCAATTAGATTTTATACCTAGTGAAACTGGAGATAAAGTTTTAGGCGAGTCAATCTTTGGTACTATTCCTTTAGTTGAATCTAGTTCTTATGTTGGTACTGATGTAGGAAATTTAACAGATGGAGATGACACTACTGGGTGGAAACCTGATGTACAAATATCTTCTTTCTTCACAGTTAGAGTTTGGGAAGATGAGTATATAATATTATCGGAAAATGTATTAAATGCTATAACAAAATTAAACGTTTTATTGCCTAAGCCTACTTACAGCACAACTACTGGAGGTGAAACAGGTTTTGAGACTGGTATACACAACTACTCTATCTTTACTCTACAGTATTCAGATGATGGTATTAATTGGGTTGATGCTAGTAATGAATACGATACTAGAGTTTTATATCCTAAGGCATATCCTAATAGCTATAACTGGTTAGAGATTGAAAATACAGAGGGTGCGACTGAGCATTTACACTGGAGGATATATTTTTCTGAAGGTGCTATTAAAGATAAAAATACACTTTATGAAATAGATATTGAAACTACTGAATTTTTAGAGCAGTCTTTACCAGCTAATTTATCTGTTATGGCTATACATCAAAAGTATGTTAGTGCAGGATTAGCTCATATCCAATTAGATACTGTAGCAGCAGTTATTCAAGGTAAAGCTGTAAGAAGATTAACAAGTTCTACTGTTTTAACAACTGAAAAATCTTACTCAAATAATCCCGTTGAGCATTTAATAGATATTTTATTAAACTATATGAATGTTAGCGAAAATAAAATAGATTTAAATGCTTTCTACAATGCAAAAGTTTTCTGTGATAATAATGATTTAACTTGTAATGTAGCATTTATAGAGCAGCAACAACTAGAATCTTCTATCAAGACTATATTAGCTACTTTTAGAGGTCATTTAACTTATAGTGAAGGCTTATATTATTTAGTTTATGATGCACCTGCACAGTCTATAATTACATTAACAGATGCTGATATATTAAATGATTCATTTTCAGCTTCAACAGCAAGTAGTGAAGATATAGGAAATTTAGTTACTACTAAATTTATTGAGCCTTTAGATGGTTCACAAGCTGACAAGGTAAGTAGATTAGATGTAGCAATTAGTAGAATTGACGGTAGGGAAGTTGAGTTAGTTCAGGATGTAGTAGCAGTTACAAACGAAGCTCAAGCATTAAAGTTAGGTAGTTTATATTTAAATGAATTGAGATACACAGAAGATAATGAAGGTAACAGAGTTGAAAAAGAACCTCTAACTATTAGTTTCTCAACTACTTATAAATTTGCACATCTACAAATAGGGGACATTATAACTTTAGACCTAAATGTACTAAATTATGGTAAAATGTTTAAAATATTATCTGTAGAAACAGACCAATCAGGTGCTTACACATTTGAATGTAGGGAATATGCTTCATTACATTATAAATATGCTTATACTGATGAAGACATTTTAATATAAAGGATTATTTTTGATACCAGCAGAATATCAATTAAACATATACGAGGGGAGTAATTTTAATAGGGCTATGATAGCTAAAGATGATACTGATAATCCTATTGATTTTACTGGTTATGCTGCACAAATGCACTTAAGAGAAACCGTTGGAGCTGCAACTTTTATTGATTGGAGTTCGTATTTAACTTTAGGTACTACAGACGGTACAATTTCTTTATCAGTACCTTATATTGCAACAGAGTCATTTCCCTTTACTAAAGGTGTTTATGACTTAGAACTAACTACTGCAACTAACGAAAGATTTAAACTTATTAGAGGTGTTGTTAATGTTGTTAATGAGGTTACGAGATAATGGCTTCTATAACAATTACAGAAACAGCTACAACTTTAGGAATTGAAGAAAAGGTAGTAAACTTAGCTTTAGGGGAGTTTATTCCTTTTAGTGGGAAATACACAGATTTAACGGAAGTATTAGAGCCTATTAACATATTAGGTACAAGAATAGATAAAGTTATCCAAACTAAAAATATAGGCTCTATGGTTTATAATGGTGGAAGTAATAACGATAAATTATCTACAATAGTCTATTCAGATAACTATACAGAAGATTTAATCTATGATGGTAATGATAAACTACAATATATAGACCACAAATTAAGTGGTACAGTTGAGGGCTATACTACTCTAACATATTCAAATGGTAGTTTAGCTACTTATACATTTACAGAAGGAGCAAGGGTATAATGGATATAGTTTCTTATAGTTATGCAGATGAAGCACACACTCGATTAAATAATTTAAGTGCTGGAAATGACTACAATCCAGTTGCAAGTGGTACTTTGACAAATGGTGACCAAGTTGTTTTGAATACAGATGGTACGGTTGAAGTTTTAGCTGGGAGTCAGTCTTCACAGTCCGAAGATGTTGGAAGTGAAGTTGTTTTCAACCTATCAAGTACTCAGGGTATATCATCAACTTTTGATAGTACAAATAATAAAGTTATTGTAGCTTACAGAGATGAGGGTAATTCTTCCTACGGAACAGCTATCGTAGGAACAGTAAGTGGTAATTCCATTTCCTTTGGAAGTCCTACGGTTTTTAATACTAGCTATACCGTTGAATCCTCGTTAGTTTATGATAGTACAAATAATAAAGTTATTTTACTTTACAGAGATGGGGGTAATTCTTTCTACGGAACAGCTATCGTAGGAACAGTAAGTGGTAATTCCATTTCCTTTGGAAGTCCTACGGTTTTTAATACTGCTACTACATTCTACATATCATCAACTTTTGATAGTGCAAATAATAAAGTTATTGTAGCTTACAAAGACATCGGTAATTCATCTTATGGTACAGCAGTAGTTGGTACTGTTTCGGGTACAAGTATATCATTTGGTAGTGAAGTAGTTTTTAATACTGCTAATACAAGCTACATATCATCAGTTTACGATACTTCAAATAATAAAGTTATTGTAGCTTACAAAGATGGAGGTAATTCAGATTACGGAACAGCTGTTGTAGGCGCTGTATCAGGTACATCTATTTCCTTTGAGAGTCCTACGGTTTTTAATACTGCTACTACAGTCTACATATCATCAACTTTTGATAGTGCAAATAATAAAGTTATTGTAGCTTACAATGACATCGGTAATTCATCTTATGGTACAGCAGTAGTTGGTACTGTTTCGGGTACAAGTATATCATTTGGTAGTGAAGTAGTTTTTAATACTGCTAATACAAGCTACATATCATCAGTTTACGATACTTCAAATAATAAAGTTATTGTAGCTTACAAAGATGGAGGTAATTCAGATTACGGAACAGCTGTTGTAGGCGCTGTATCAGGTACATCTATTTCCTTTGAGAGTCCTACGGTTTTTAAGAGTGGAAATCCTTATGGGAGTGCCACAGTTTATGATACTTCAAATAATAAAGCAGTAATAGTATATCAGGACATAGGTAATTCATCTTATGGTACAGCAGTAGTTTATCAACCAGCTGGAGTTACTATAACTTCAAACGCAGATAAGTTTATAGGGTATGCAAACGAAGATGCATCAGATACTGAAAATGTGTCTGCTTTAATATCAGGTAAAGTCGTATCAGGCTTAACTGGATTAACGCAAGGCGTAGAATATTATTTAGACTACGATGGAACTTTAGTTACAAGTGCAACACCTTATACAACAAGCCCAATAGGAATAGCGTTAAGTGCAACAGAATTACTTTTAAAAGGAGCTGGTGATGCAGTTAGTTTGTAGAAAGTCAGATGGTTTAGTTAAATATGCTTTTAAAGATAGTGAAGTAATAAGATGGGAAAAGGGTATTTTATCATTCCCAGTAAAAGCTTTAGATATAAAAGAAAATGATTATGAGATTTTAGTTTGCGAAAAATTACCTGATATTTTTACGGGTAATTTGTATAATTTTGTTAATGGTGCTTTTGAAATTGCAAACCAAGAAATGTATAATGATTTATTGTTTCAAAGTGAAAAAGAGAAACTTATTACTGAAATTAAGTTAAGATACAATAACTTAGCAACTGCACCAGTTTTAATTGAAAGTGAAAATCTAACTTTTAATGGAGGTGATGCAAGTGCAAGTGCTATTAATAGCTCAATTTCTATGGATGAAATGCAAGGATTAACAGAGACTAAAATTTGGGATGTTAGTAATGTAGTTCACACTTTTAGTATTGATGTAGCTAAAGGCATAGCATTTCAGATAGCTAATAAATATAGAGAAACTATGTATGAAAAGCAAAATAAACTAACAGAAATCAATAACTGTGTTACAATTGATGAGTTAGAACTTTTAGCTGAGACCTTAAAATAATGCAACTGCCACTATACGCACCAAAAAGCTACTGGAATTTAACAGAAGAAGAGAAGAGTAAAATATGTAATGGTTGTGGTGCTAAAGACGGTATTAAAGTACCTGATACAATTTACGGGCTATCTATTAAGATAGCTTGTGATATACACTTGTAAAATGACTAGGATTATTGTAGTATACTGTAAAGGATATTTTATGGTAGAAATAATTGAAAAGTTACAAAATGGTAAGTGTATAGGTAGATGTGAGTGTGGAATTGAAAAAGAATTTTACACTCAGAATATAGCTAGAGGTAGAACTAAAAGTTGTGGTTGTTTACATACTAAGCCTAGTGTTCCAAAGGATATCAAAAGAGCTTTTAATCTTAT
>CAKZOX010000112.1 GCA_937138295.1 uncultured Campylobacteraceae bacterium | reverse complement strand
ATTGCCTTTGTGCAATCTCATCAAGTCTTGCAGGGTTTGCTAAATACTCAATAGATTTATAATATACTCCTGCTCTGTCTTTTAATGCTCTATAGTCAACAATCATTTTAAGAACATCTTCTATTCTATCATTATCTACAAAACTATCTTTAGATTCTGCAAGATACTGAACATAGTCTAATAAAACTTTTCTAAGTTTAGTTAAAGGATAGTCAACCTTTTCTGTTCTACTACCTCTTCTAACATTAGCAATTTTTTTAGCATACTCTGCTTTAATTTTATTAGTTTCTTCTGTCTTTTCTTTATCAGAAAGTTTTGGATTTGTGTTTGCATCAGCTAACTTATTTTCCAGTTCTGTTTCAAGAGTTGCAATCTTTTGCTCTTTAGTGCTGTTTTTAGATTTTCTAAAAGTTTTGTCTTTATTAAGATTCTCTTCAGCATACAAGACTTGTCTAATGGCTTCTAGTTTAGCCATCCTATTCATCTTGTCTGCTTTAATTTTTTTATCTTCAATTGTAACAATCTCTTCAGCTAAAAGCTTAAGTTCACTATCAATTGAGTCAAGGGATAATAATACAGTTAAATCATTAGCTGCAATTTTAGAAAGAATTGGATCACTTGCCAATTCATTGTATATTGAATCTGCTCTTTCTAAGGCTCTATTAAAAGATTCCCCTGTAAACATTGACATATATCTAGCATGTTCATATGCGGTATACTTTAAATACTCATCCTGGTATTCTCTTGTGCCTGGTTTAAAATCATTAGGTCTAAACTTGTTAGGATTATTATTTTTGTTTCTAGTGAACCTATCTTCAAAATTATCCATTTCAACTATCATGTTCTCCAACCTTTGCCTAACCTTGCCTGATTTAGCTTCAGATTTAGGAACGTTAGGAAATGCTTGTAAAATCTCTTCATCAGTAAGTTGCAATAAATCTTTAAGTTGACTTCTAAATAAACCACTAGTTCCATTTTCAAAGATAGTTGCCATTTGATGAAACTTACCAAAATCTTTAGCATCCATAAAACCAAACATGTCATTATTAGCTACAGCTTCTTCCATGCTTTTAGAAACTTCTTTTTGTACTAAGAAATTCATTTTTGTAGAATCCCACATTGTATTATCCATACTGTCTGCCATTCTATTCCAGGCTTGATTATGAGTTTCAACAATATTGTCAATCATCCTTTCTCTATCCTTCTTATACTCTTTAAAGTCTTTGGAGCCTTTAGCTCTATTGTATAATGCTGGAACACCTTGGAAAAATATTTTTTGAGGTCCTTGTACAATACCTCCCATCAAAAACCCTGACATGAACGTTTCAAAACCTTGAGCACCCATTTGAGAATCAACGGCAGAAGCTACAGAAGCTCTATGTAATTCAATACCACCTGCCATTGGGTCTTCTAATAGACCTGTCCAGTAATTTTTTGTTCCTACTGCAATAGCTTCTTGACCAAGCTCTTGTATACCTTCAGATACATTAGCAGCAAAATATCTTAAACTTGCTTGACCTACACCAACTGCACTACCTCTTACACCTGCAGCTTTAACTCTCTCAGTAAAACCTTTAATACCAAAGAATCCATCATCTGTTTTTTTAAATACATTTTTTACAACCTTACCATCTTTACCAATAGTCTTAGCAGTTTGTATAATTCTTTTACCGGCTCCTTTTATATTGTCACCCATAACTCTACTCATAGTTCTATTAAAACCAGGTAAAGCATTTCCTAATATAAATTGGTTAGTAAAGAAAATAAGTGGAGCATTTCTAATTACTGTATGGAAAGATGCTTGATTAGCAGATTCAGTTATATCTTTCATTGCTTTTGCATCAACTTCTAAACCTCTTGCTTCATAAGAAGCCATTCCATTACCTATCTGAGTATTGAAAACCATACCTGCTTCTAGCTTTGATTCTGCCAATGCAAGATTAAGAGATCTTAAATCTTTATAGAATGCACCAAATGTTTTTGCTGCTTTACCAAGATTAGTTAAGTCTTGACCTGCATGTTGCATAGTCTTTAAGTTTCTAAATGCAGCAGCAGTTTCTGGAGCAAATAAATCTGTAGCAAATTTTCTACCTGCTTTTGAAGCTGTCCAAAAATCTCTAGCATTATCTGCTTTGTTAAATGTCTTTAACATATTTCTAGATGCCTTTGCAAGTCTTGTTACATCAAAAGTGTTTGCAAGAGCTTTACCAAGTCTACCAACATTTAAGGCAGTCTTAGCTGCAACAAAAGGAGAGGCTCCACCAAATGTTACAGCCTCTAATCCTGCTAATGCAATCTCTTCTACAGCAATAGAACCAATTATACCAAACGTATAACCAGTCTGTAATAACATATTATTAGCAAATGCTAATCCACCTTCTCTTGATGTCATACCTATGTCTAAAGCTTCTTCAAACTCCATTGCTGTAAGTAAATCAGGATTAGTGAAATAACTTCCATCTTGGGTTAAATCCTCAATACTTCTATAATTAGACATAAAACCAGAACCTACTTGAGATCCCCATACACCAAACATTCTTGACATATCATCAAAGATGTCACTGTTTGCATTATAAAATTCTTCATTATTTGCATATGGGTTAAAACCTAATTTAGCAAATTCAGGATGATGATAATATCTATCAAACCTTGATGCTTTTCTACTAGTGTATTGTGGATCAGCAATAAAAGGTTTTTCAGGAGCAACACCTGATAAATCTATAGAACTATTAGCTAATGCATCTAATTGTCTTTGAGCACCCTCTGGTGTACTTAAATCAATAGGAGTCTGCTGTGCTTGTGGATTATATGTACCTGTAGCTTCTGTTGGAAACGGAGTGTTTAAATT
Organism: uncultured Campylobacteraceae bacterium; assembly: GCA_937138295.1. Classification (GTDB taxonomy): domain Bacteria; phylum Campylobacterota; class Campylobacteria; order Campylobacterales; family Arcobacteraceae; genus JALRJW01. The sequence continues at coordinate 9,964 of CAKZOX010000112.1, read as the reverse complement.
ACCTATAGGAGGTATTGCAAACTTGTTTACACGTTCAGCCATAGCTGTAAGTGTATTCTGAATTTCAGGATCCAATGCCTTATCAAATTCATCTGTCATTGGAGTTGTAAAAAACTCTTCTGCTGGAACATACTCAAACTGGTCCGGTGAATTGTTAGACATTCCAGGTATTCCACCCAAATTAGAAGACTCTTCCTGTATATTTAAATCATCAGGTAATGCCATATTGCTTTAGTTTATTTTGATTTATTAATTTTTGCGTCTGCCTTTGCTGCTTTGGTATTTGCTTCACTTTTGTTTAGCAAAAAGTTTTTGTAGTAATTTGCCCCAAAGTCTAAATCAGTATTATCTAGATTATTTTGCCTTAAAAACTTAGTCAAGTCAATCTTAGTAATATTTGGATCTATTTCCATACTACCTGTTTGTGGATTATAGTTTTGCATTTGTATAGATAAATCAAATGATCCGTTCATATTTCTAGTAATTCTTAAGTTACCACCATTTTCAACATTATCTTCATATTGCTGATTGTCAGTGTTTTCTATTTGACTTAGAACATTAGAAAAATTATATTCCCCTTCTCTTCTAACACTTAGATCTCTGTCCTTATTAAAAACATATGAAATAGAAGTATATAGTTCAAATTTATCCTGCTTTACATTACTTTGCGTGCCAAATGTTTTAGGAAATTTTTTCTTTAACCATGCTTCACTAATATTTTCAACTGTATATGCTGCATAATCTTTTTCTCCTTCAGGTAAACCATAAACAGGTGTGTAAGAAAGTGTAGCTTGTGGTCTAGCTTCTTTGCTTAGTTTTGGATTTTTTCCATATGCTTTTACATCTTGCATATATGCTTCAAAAATTCTAAGTGCTAAAACTGCCTCCTCTGAACTTGTATCATTTAAATTACTATTATCTTTAACTGTACCAAGAACAACACCTGTCTCAGCTCTAGGTGTATTATTGTATTGAGTAATCACATCTCTTACAAGCATAATTGCATTACCATCAGTTCTAATTGTTGTTGGTTCAATATCTACAGTATATGTTGGGTTCTGTGTTACTTCAGTAGCAGATCCTATTGCAGAATTCCCTCTTAATGCATTTCTCATGCTGTATGAAGTAAATGTACCACTTGTTGTTCCTTTTCCTGCCCCTTTATCAGCTGCTATATTATATGAATCATTTTGTGTTTTGTTTAAAAGATCATACATTCCTGCATATGCTGCTTTAGCATCTTTAGTTGCTTCTTGTGTATCAAAAATTCTTCTACCTGTAGATCTTCTTCTTGGTTCTTCCATCGTTGGTCCATCCATTTGCTTTACGGGAACCATTTCTATTATAACCTCATCCATCATGTAGTTTGGATCATCATAACTCATCCACTCATCTACATTTTTAATTTGACCTGATTTAGCATTGTTTATGAATTTACGTACAAATTCAGCTTCAGTTAAAAGTCTATTTTCCTCTCTATCAAAAATATCAAAATTTAAACCTTCTTTTACAATAGGAAGTGTCTCATCATTATACTTTGATGAAAGAGTATTGCCCCCTTTTGCAGCCAAGTCATACATCTTTATGTAATGTTCATTTTGTTTACGTCTGCTTTCTTTTAACAATTCTCTACGTTGATTGACAGATGCAGAATAACTTTTAAGATTTTTATATGCTTCTGAGTCATACGTTAAACTAGGATATATTGTTGTTAATGGGTTTGGATTATCATCACTAGGTTTTTGATTGATTGAATTATTATATTGATCATATAGTCTTGTAATTTCAGCAGAATTTACAAAGCTACCATCTTGATCTCTCTTATGTAATAACTCATATAACGTATTATTTCCTTTAGAACTTGGATCTCCAGGTGCAAGTGTTACCTCTTTATCACCAACTGTTAATGTATACATATTATTTTTAACATCAGGTTGTGTTGCTTTAGCAGCCATAATAACAAAGTTTGCCATTTGATCTAAAGTAACATCATTGTATTGTGAAGCAACCCTCTTATTGATATCTGCCATGTTTGCATTCTCAACTGTAATTGTTTTAGCATCATCATATGAAACCTTAACCTCACTTGTTCCAGAAAAAGGATCACCTAATCCACCACCTTCAAGTCCAGCTTTTAGTCTTTCAAGTGTTTCTCTATTTTCTTGTTTAATTCTTTCTTCTTCTTTGAAATATTCAAAGTCTCTTTGTCTAGCAAACTCTGCAGTTTCACCTTTATAAATAAGCTCTTGACCCATTTTACTAAAATCCACAGCAGCATTAACAAGATCATTATTAATACCAACAGCCATTTTAATATTATATGCTCTATTTAAAAGTTCTTGTGTTGTAGAGCCACTAGCTGGCATTGCTGCTGTCTGCAATAAGTTGTTTACCTCAGCACCTTTAACTCCAAAAATGTCAAGTAAAGTTTGCTGTCTTTTCATATCAGCTTCTGCTTTACTTCCAGGGATAATACCTACTGAGTTATTAAACTGCTTCCAACTTGTATTACTATTCTGTAACTTTGCTTTTTGTTTATTGTTTGTATTTTGAGCATCTCTAAGTTTAGCTTCTTCTTCTTGTATAGTATTTAAAGCCCAAAACCTTTGACCTTCATCTACACTAGAAAATTGACCTGCTTGAATTCCTGCAGCAGCTGTATTTCTTGAGTCTACAAATGATTGTGTATAATAAGCATCTTTTACTTTTGGATCATTATTTAATGCATTTTTTAAAAACTTATGAGCATCTCCTGCCATCAAGTCTCCATTTTTTCTTCTTATTATAAAGTTTCCCTTTGCATCAGGCATTTCTTGTACAACACCTTCAGAAAATTTAGATTCTTCTAAAAGTTTTTGTGCTGTATTATATAAATCCGCATCTTCAACATATCTAGGAACAGCCATATTTAAAGCATCTTTTGCATCTGCATTAACAAAGTCTTCCATTTGATAATTCATTGCTTTGATTCCAGTATCCCAGTACATATTTCTTCTATCTCTATCTGTAGAGTTTTTAAGATCATTAGCATACTTGATATCTTTCTGATAGCTTTTAGTAACAACCATATCTCTTACAATCAAATCATCCTCATAGAAAGGTTTAAATAACCCTCTAGCTGCATCAACGTTTTGTTGCATAGATAAATCCATACCAGAAATCTTTTCTAGCTTTGGTGCTAAAGTTTCTATGTATTGGTTTCTTTGATCCTTTGTGTCTCCTCTAGATAGATCAGCATAAACAACTTTACTGTAAAGATCATTAAGTTGTTTGTAATTTGTATTATACCTGTTTGTTTTGGTATCTAATACACTAGATAAGAACTTATAATCCGGGGTGAAAGTTTTCATCTCCGGCATATATGATTGTACTCCTGGTATATACGTTGCCATATGACTAATTTAATAAATTTTTTTCAGTTAAAGTTGTATTTGACATACACTTTGTAAGTTTACATTCCCATTTTACCTGTGTAAAAAGGTACTGCATATTTTTTTAATTTCTTTTCTCCACCTCTTTTTTGATTTGGGTAACCATATTGAGTAAGTGGGTTACTTTGTGCTAAATTATATTCTCTTTGTATGTTTGTTTGGTAAGGATCAGTATAACCTTTTAATCCTAACATCTGATTTGCACCAGAAATAAGAGCTTTATCATCTTCAATACCTCTCTTTTGTAAATCTGCAATATAAGCCATGTATTGATCTTGTGTAGTTCCTTGTTGTTTAACAGGATCAAATGCTCTTGAACCAATTTGACCAATCATACCTCCTGTTGAAGGATCAATATTAAAATAGTCTTGTGTTAAATTCATGTTATATGTGTTACCTCTATTTGTTAAAGCATCAATATAGGCCTGTGCATATTGCTCTCTATCAAAATTCTTTTCATCCATATAAGTTTGAAGAGCCTTCTCAGTATCATCATACTCCTTAACATTAGCTGCTCTATTAATTGCATCAGTTTTAAAATCCATTGCAGCTTGTTGGTAATCTCCTCTATTAGCTGTCTGAACATTTCTGCTTTGCACACCTGCTGTTGTATCTGCAACAGCTTTTAGAGCTTTACCTGCCATACTTGCATTACGTGCAGATCCAGCTTGTGGACCACTAAAAGCCAAATTAGCTTGATTAGCAATGTTAGCTTGTTCATTTATAGCAGCAATAGCTCTTGTAGGATCTTCTAATACATAATCAATATCCGTGTTTTGCATTTCTTGTTGAAATGGTAAACCAAGTCTTCTTTTTCTACCAGCAATAGCATTCATCTTAAGTAGATCTTGTTTCCAAAATTCAGGAGCTGGAAGAGGTTTTGCTTGTCCTACATCAGGAATATCTAAATCAGGTCTTTTTTTTGTAACTTCTTCTACAACTTCTTTTTTCTCAGGAGTTTTGTAAGTATAAGGTGCTCTGGTTGTGAAGTAACCTCCAGCCCTACTATCTATGTCTCTATCTGGTCTAATAGAACTAAACCCAGAACCTTCTATTAATACCTTTTCTAACTGTTTTGCTTGTTGTTGAGTAAATTTACGTCCTGCATCTATCTCTGCTTGTCTTACTTGTTCTACAAAATCAGGTGTATATTCTTCATTATACCATCTTTGGAATTTTTCAATTTCTGGATCCTCACCTACACCTGCATTTAGTACTGCCATTAAAGCATCATAATTAGGATATAAATCTTTCCATTTTTCTGCAAATACTTCTAGGTTAGATTTACCAGGTCCATATAATCCTTCTTCATTCTCACTTTGTATAAGATCATACTCAGTAGAAGGATAACCTGATTGATCAAAACCAATACCATATTGTCTTAATTGTTCTCCATATACAGGATCATATGAAGAATAACCATCTTCTTTTTTCTCACCTTTCTTTTCTTTTCCTCTTTGATACATTTCTAAACCATACTTGGCTTGAGGTTGTATATCAGGTATCTCAGCAGCATCCATCATAGGGTCCATCATAGGGTCTGCCATAGGATCCATCATAGGAGGCATTCCTTGTTGCATAGGTTGTTCCATTGGCTGTTGCATTGGTTGCATTGGTTGTTGCATTCCACCCATAGGTTGTTGAGGTTGTTGTTGAGCTTGTGCAAGCATTTCTTGTAATGCTAACACTTTCATTTGCTCCTCTGGTGGTAATGCTGCTAATGCTTTCATCATAGCTTTTTGTTTACTAATCTCTTCTACCTTTGCTGTAAACTCTATAGGATCTTCTCCTATTGAAATTAAATAAGGATGAGCTGCTAAAGGCACACCATCTTCAAAATCTTTTTTTAACTCTTGTGCAAAAGCCAACTTAGATAGATCTTTTTTATTTTTATCTAACATTAGTTCTGCTGATGCTACTTGAATATCATCTGCATACTCATCATCTATAGCTCCATAGAACTTGTTAAGTTGATATTGTTTAGATATTTGTGCAGGGGTTTTTTTCTTTCTGCTTTCAATACCAAACTCAGCCATTTCTGACTTATTGAATTTCATGTCTTTAGTATCAGAAAAAATAAATGATTGATCTGGCAAGAACATTGGTACACCTCCACTACTATGTCTAGGTCCTTTTATATCATACAATCCAAAATTACCATCTTGGTTAAGATCTGTTAATGCTGTCTCACCACCCTCTGCTTCAATGTTAGCTTCTTCTCTTGGTACAGATGATAAGCTGTAACGTATATCAGGATCATTAGAATCTGACATTTGTTGATTAGTTACATCAGAAGGTACTGTAACAAGACCATAATTCATTTGATCACCTGTTACATAACCACCCATTTGCATGTTAGGTTGTTCTTCTTGTACAATCTTACCATCTACAAGTTTAAATCCTGGAGGTAGTTTATTTATTTTTACTTTTGCCATAACTATAAAATTTCAATGTCAGCTCCTGCTGCTATTAGTTTTGTAATTGTTTCCATGTCTAGATCAACTTCTTTATTAGTATCTAGTCTAGGCATAGGTGCACCCATCATTGGCATTTCCATTCCATTCATGGCATAACCAACGTCTAAGTTATCTGGTTGAGCTAATCCTGTATTAACATCATACATACCTCTATCACCATCTCTTTCTTCAAATGTTCCATAAAGATCATCAGCTGTTCTTAAATCTAATTCATTTTCAGCATCAAAAGCTCTTTTATTTTGGAACATCTCATTAGCAACACCTGCTGCTGCAACACCAAAGTTAGCAGCTGAACTAAACTTATTAATACCAGGACTGTCTAAAAATCTTTTCATTCTAGAACCTGATTTTCTTTTTTTATTAATTGAACCAATTTGTGAATCAAATTCAGGCTCATCTATATATTCCAAAGTCTCAGGAAAATCTATAGATGGCAATTTCTGCATAGGTAAAGGCTCTATCTTAGGTAGTTGTGAGTTTGAGTTTATTACAACTTCAGGAAGCATATTAGGCATTTCAAATGTTTCATCTATATTATCAGGAATACCATCTTCATTTGAATCAATAATTTCATCAGCATATTGATACTTTGGTAAATCACCACCTTTCTTATAGTAAGGTCTTTGTGACCAAATATACTGATTCTTTAAATCTCTATCTGGAACTTGTATATTATCATAATAAAATTTTCTTCCTTGATTCATAAGCCTTAATTGATCTGTTCCTGAAAGAGCATTTATTTTATCTGCATACTTTGCATATTGATTTTCAAACTGGGTTTTATATGTAGGATCAGTCCATTCATATTTATCCATGTGTAGGTTATAATTACTTCTATCTGGTAAATCACCCAACCCTTGGTCTTTCATATATGCATCTAACATATAAATTCTTGGATCATTGCCTGTACCATAACCATAATCAATCATAGCACCTTGTGCTTCTGGGCTGAAATCTTTTAAGTCTTGACCATAAACTTCTTCCATCTTAGCAATTAACATTTCTCTATATCTAGGATCTGTTGGTGATATAGTTGCTCCTTGATCATCTGTAAATGAATAAATGTTATTACCATATCTAGGATGACTCATAGCTTTTGGATTACCTTGAGCATCATAGCCAAAACTACCACCTGCATATTCAAAATCTAATATTTTGTTATATATATCTGTTCTATCAAATGGTTTTGAAGTAATAGAAACTGGTTTACTTGGAGAAACTGCAGAAACTGCAGGAGCTGTAGAAGTATTTGGTACAGTGGCTTCTTCAACAACAGCTTCTTCAGCAGCAACAGAAGGAATTTTTCTTTCTTGTACAGCTTCTTCTGCTCTAGCCTCTGACTCTTCTTCTGCTTGTTGCTCTTCTTGAGCTGCTTTCATAAAAGGGTTAAAGTCAAACTCTCCAGCAGGTTTCATTCCTGAATATAAGTCTTCTAATTTATTTCTGTTATATGGAGACTTTTTACTTTTAGTATAATCTCTTTTATCAAAAGGTCTATCTGTTATAAACATTTGTAGCCCTCCTTCTTCATCTGTTCCAAACCTAGAGTATTCTTTAGCTAAGTCTACTTGTTTTCTTGGTATATAGTTGGGGTCTTTGCTTGCTTTAAATAACTCTTCATCTGAGTATTCTCCACCACCAATAGGATCACCTTCTGAATCTGTATAATCAAACTGACTTGCTTTACCTCTTTTAAAAGCTCTTCTCTTAGCTTGACTATCTCTGAATGCACCATCCATAAGACCATCACCATCTCTATCTTTCCTGCCAAATAAGTTTGCGGCTCCTTCAGCTAAGGTTGAAACTGCTCCAAGAACATTACCTTTATTACCTAAATCTTGAGGTAAGTATGTTCCTTGTGCAGGAATATAATCAGAACCTTTCATTCTGTTTCCTTGTGATATATTAGATGGAAAATATACACTACCTCCTCCAAATTGCATTTGTGGTGGCATTGCATAATCAGGCCTAGCTTGTTGCTGTCCACTCATAGCTTGCTGATAATTAGATACTAATGAATTAAAATCATTCTCACTCATACCTATTTTACCAAAAGCCATTTGAATTTCATCCATAGGTATTTGCTGATCTATTAAATCTGAAAATATTTCTATTTCTGAAATACCTAACTGCATTCTAGAAGCAATATCTGAAGCAACAAGATCATCTTGAAGTTGTTGTCTTCTTGATAAAGTCTTTCCTTTAGCTTTCTTTAAACTTTTTTTGTTTGGTTGTTGTGGGTCCATCATACAATTATAATATACAAATAATTAACTAAATTATCTAACAATCAATAGGATCAATTTACAAGGTAAGTCATTATGTAGTTGGGACTTGACATACCAACTTCCTTAGCATCCTTGTAGTAAATCCTATTTAATTTGTCATATATTCTACCACCCTTTTTATACATAGGTGTATCATCTAGCACACCATTAATATAGTCTGCATAAACTTTTAATATTTCACCTCCATCACTCTTTGTGTAGTAAGGTCTTGTTATTTTTAAATACTCCTCTGGAGTTTTATTAGCTTGTTTTGCTTTAGGTCCATACTTAGTTGGGAATACATCTTTTAACTTTTTACCATCTCTTACTACATATCCAAAGTATTCTCTAGTACCTTGTCTTCCAAGGAAGTTAGATAAAGCTGCTATGTCTTCGTATGAATATGGGAAGTCTTCAAACTGCATATTGTATTCATCATACAGATCCATTGCATCTTTTTGTAATGGAGTAGTTTTTGTATCCTTTAATCCCTCATAGAATCTTTTCTTAAACAACTCTTCTTGATATGTGGTATCCTTAGCAAAGTCTTCTCTTGTTCCTTTGTAAGAATCTTCTATCTCTGAGAATCTTTGTCCATATAAACCTGTAGCTGTTGACTCTGGATTAACCATCAATACACCACCCAAACTTTCTGCTTGTGCTATACCTTTCTTTAATCCTTCAAAGTCAATGTTTTGTGAAAGTACCATTGGTTCTGGCACAATCTTCTTCTCTACTCTTGTGTTATCTATAGGTGCTGTATAGATCTGTGGTATCTTTATATCAACATAAGTATTGTCTCTTACTGCTACATCACCACCTTGTTGTTGTTGTGGTAATGGACTCTCTTCTGATAAGTTTTCTCCAACAAGCTTTGCTCCAATTCCAAAACCAGTAAGTGCAGGTAACATTTGTAAGACAGCTTTCTTTTTATCATAAGTTGCTGACTTATCCCAATGACGTTTTAGCCTAGAATCATAAAACTTATAGAGCTTATCAGAGCCCTCTCTTTCCATTTTTTTCAATAATTGTACACCTTCTTCTATAGTGTCTACTCTACCTTTGTTTATCCAATCTTTAAGTGCTATAAACCTAACTTTATCAAGTTCAGAATGTAACTCACCAGCTGCACCTTCCCAAGTTTCCATGGACCTTGCAGGTTTGCCGTCAGCTCCTATTTCTTTTACTGGTTTTTTTAAAACATCTTTGAATTGTTTTGCTATGTCTGAATCTCCTTTTGTTATACTGTAAGCAAATTCAGGATCATATTTTGTAAGTCTTTTAAACCAATTCATATACTTCTGACTATCATGTGCACTTTCATGCACTATTGTTTCTTGAAACTTCTTTAGCTTGTTTGTATAATCATTGTCTAGTAATTTATTTTCTATTTCAAATTCTTTTTCATAAGCTTCTCTTATTTTTTTTGGGTTCCAAGGATTAAACTTAGTATTTTCATATACATTATCTTGTATTGTTTTTAAAGATGGAGCTTCTATATCTTCTAAAAATGTAATAGAAGCACCTTTTGTATTTACCCCACCTATATCATTATAATTTTTTAATAAGTACTCTTGATCACTTTTTGAAAGTTTCTGGAAGTTAGGATCTTTTAATAAACTTTCTGGTCCTTTTCTTTTATTTATTGTTACAGTTACAGTCCTTGCCTCTGTATTAGGAAATGTTGGATTATATCTTGCATCTGCATCAATATATTTTTCAAACTCTGTTTTAGGAGTATATTCACCCTCTTTAACTATACGTTCAGCTTTAGCTCTAAAATCAGGAT
>CAKZOX010000111.1 GCA_937138295.1 uncultured Campylobacteraceae bacterium | reverse complement strand
CTCAATCTAGGATAATAGGAAAAATATGTCAAATAATTTACTTCAAAAACAAGCAGACACAATTAGGTTTTTAGCTTCAGATATGGTTCAAAAAGCGAACTCAGGACACCCAGGTGCACCTATGGGACTGGCTGATATTGCAACTATTTTAAGTAAGCATTTAAATGTTAACCCAGGAAATGAAAAATGGTTAAATAGAGATAGATTAGTATTCTCAGGTGGTCATGCAACAGGTTTAGTTTATTCTTTACTTCATTTATGGGGATTTGATGTATCTATTGATGATATTAAAAATTTTAGACAAACTCATTCTAAAACTCCAGGACATCCTGAATATGGGCATACTCATGGAGTTGAGATAACAACTGGACCTTTAGGTCAAGGTATTGCAAATGCAGTTGGTTTTGCAATGGCTGCAAAATATGCAAAAAATATTTTAAGTTCTGATGTAATTAATCATAAAGTTTACTGTTTATGTGGTGATGGGGATTTACAAGAAGGGCTTTCTTATGAAGCAACTGCAACAGCTGGTCACTTAGGACTTGATAATTTAGTTATTATTTATGATTCAAATGAGATTACAATTGAGGGTGATACTTCTATTGCTTGGAGTGAAGATGTTAAGAAAAGATTTGAAGCTATTGATTTTGAAGTTTTAGAGATTGATGGACATGATTTTACTCAAATTGATGAAGCTTTAGTTAAAGCAAAAGATGCTTCTAAACCTGTTATGATTATTGCACATACAGCTATTGGAAAAGGTGCTGCTACTATGGAAGGAAGTCATCATACACATGGTGCTCCTTTAGGTGAAGAAGAGATTGCAGCTTCAAAAGTAAAAGCTGGATTTAATCCTGAAGAGAAGTTTGTAGTTCCTGCTGAAGTAAAAGCTGCCTTTGATAAATCACAAACAGGTGCAGAAATTGAAAAAGCATGGAATGATTCATTATCAAATGAAGCAAAAACAGAAATTGAAAAACTACAAAATCCTGATTTTGATTCTATTGTTTATCCTGAGTTTGAAGCTGATACTTCAGTTGCAACAAGAGATTCAAATCATAAAATCTTAAATGCTATCTCTGAAGCTATTCCTGGATTTATGGGTGGAAGTGCTGATTTAGCTCCATCTAATAAAACAGAATTAAAAGGTGCTGGTGATTTCCCAAATGGTAAAAATATTCACTTTGGTATCAAAGAGCATGCTATGGCATCTATTTGTAATGCAATGAATTTATATGGATTATTTAGAGTATTCTCAGCAACTTTCTTTGTATTTTCTGATTATTTAAAACCAGCAGCTAGAATTGCAGCTCTTGCTTCAATCCCACAACATTTTGTATGGACTCATGATAGTATTGGTGTTGGAGAAGATGGTCCAACTCACCAACCAATTGAGCATTTAACACAATTTAGAGCATTACCAAACTTTTATACATTTAGACCAGCAGATGCAAGCGAAAATGTAAAATGTTGGCAAACTGCACTTAAAATAAATGCTCCAACTGCATTTGTTTGCTCAAGACAAGGATTAAAAGTCTTAAAAGATGATAGAGCATTTGGAGATGTGAAAAATGGTGCTTATTTAGTTAAAAAAAGAGATAATGCAAGTGTTACTATTATGGCTAGTGGTAGTGAGCTTATGTTAGCACTTCAAACAGCTTGTTCTTTAGAAGATGAGGGAGTTAATGCTAATGTAGTTTCTGTTCCTTGTTATGACTTATTTGTTGAGCAAGATAAATCTTATATTGAGCAAGTAATTGATAAAAATACTAAAGTTTTTGCGGTTGAAGCTGCACGTGGATTAGAGTATTACAAATTTGCTGATATTGTAATTGGTATGGAAACATTTGGAGCATCAGGTCCTGCAAATGATCTATTTGAAGAGTTTGGATTTACAACTTCAAAACTAAAAGCTAATATTTTAGCTAACTTATAATTTATAAAGTATAGATGAATTTCATCTATACTTTTTTCTTCTTCTCTTTTCTCATCTTCTTCATTTTCTTTTCTTGCCATGTAAGCACCCGCTCCACCTGCAGCAGCTGCTGTTCCTACTGCTGCGGCAACAGTTCCTACACCCAATAAAGAAGATGCTAGTGTTGCTGCTCCCAAAAGTGAACCTCCACCTGTAAATGGTGCTGCGGCAACAGCTCCAACACCAAGAACAACGCCTCCTGCTGTATATGCTAATATTTTACCTAATCCCATTTTATTTCCTTTTAGATCTTATTTTATTTATAATTTTTTAAGTTTTGGAGAAATAAATTGAACAATATTCTAGTAGATTGCGTGTGAGATGTAAAAGCTAATTTAGGAGAGGGTCCTAGTTGGGCACCAACAGATCAAAATCTCTACTGGGTTGATATAAATAACTGCCAGCTTAACAAATTCAACCCCATAAATGGCAAAAATATCACCATCAATGTTGGTAGCCCAATTGGATGTTTTGCAATAAAAAAAAACCTTAATATTATTTTAGCTCTTACTAACGGCTTTTTTGAATTAGACCAGATTGATAAAAGTATGACTTTAATAAATAATCCAGAAAGTCATATCTCAAGTAATAGATTTAATGATGGTACAGTTGATATGAAAGGAAGATTTTATGCGGGAACGATG
>CAKZOX010000110.1 GCA_937138295.1 uncultured Campylobacteraceae bacterium | reverse complement strand
TGTATCATTATTTTTATAATCAACTAAATCTTTTTTAGATATTATTTTTGCCTCTTTACCTTCTTCATTATTAGTTCTTGGATATTTACCAAAGAACACCCAATTTGGATTTAGGTTATCTTCAACACATTTTTTTAAAATTACTTCATAAAGCATATTCCCAGTTTTACGAATTCTTTCCTCACCATTTAAAGCTTTTTTATAATTATCTCTATATGTTGATAGTGGAACATCAAATTTTCTAGCAACATCAACTTCATTTTCTAGATTATAATATTCTTTTAATCTTTCGATTATTTTTTTCATATTCATACAAACCCCTTAAGTATAAATTTTCATAATTATAACATATTATTCTTAATAATACGAAAAACCGCAAATAGTATTAAAAAAGTATTACGGATTAACGCAAATTTAAGTTTATAAAGTGTAATATACCGTAATAAGTTATTTAAATGCGGGGTAACGTAAAATGAGTCAAACAATATTTCATGATTTTTTACATAAATTCAAATATATTACTAGAACTTCTAGTGAAACAGATGTGGCAAAAGAGCTTGGTATAAAACCTAGATCTTTTAATGATATGAAAAGAAATGATAAGGTTCCTTTTGAGGAAGTAATAAAGTATTGTGAACAAAGACAAATTGATATTCTTTGGATAACTAATTTACAAAATAATTCTTAAGTTGTATTTATGATTTTCAGAATACAAAGAGATACAAACTTTACTAATATTAATAATAAAGTATTTGAAGAAAAAAAGCTATCTCTTCCAGCTATGGGTCTACTATGCTATTTACTTTCTAAACCTAAAGAATGGGAAGTACTACCACGTGTACTATGTGAAAAGCTAAATAAAAAGGCCAATTCTAAGGCTGGTTATGAATATATACTATCACTTCTAAAAGAACTTCAAGAGGCTTTTTTTATACACAAAAAACGTAAATATGATGGAAATATGGAATATTTTGTTTTTGATGAGCCTAATCCTGATTTTACCTATTCGGTAAAAAACCTAATAGGAAATTTACCTAATAGGGAAAAGCCTAATCGTGAAAACGACGACACTTATAAAGAAAAGAATATCCATAAAGAAAAGAGTATTAATAAAAAAGAAAAGAGTAGTCCAAATTCTTCTAGTGAAGATTTAGACCACTTTGAAATTTTTTGGAATATATATCCTAGAAAAGAAGCTAAGAAAAAATCTAAAGATATATTTATAAAACTTAGTAAGACTAACCAACAACGAATTATAAAGCTTACAGAGCTATTTAAAGCTGATATGGAAGATTTAGGACGAACTAGAACTCTTATAATGCTACCTACTACTTATTTAACGCAAGAGAGATATGAAGATTATGCTGAAAATACCGAACTTTCAAAAACAAATGAGGGGGCGATTTTTGAATCTAATGATGTGCCAAGCAAGGCTGAAATTTTATCAAATAAAATAAAATCATGTATTAAAACATTTGAAGGAAGGGGTCCTGATGCTATTAAGAGCTTTAAGTATGAAGAAATCAAGTCTAATGAAAAAGAAAACTTTTTTGATGATGATGAATTGACAATTTTAGCTCACATGGGGGCTACATTGGAAGATTATAAAAATATGGAATTTCAACCAGGAGAAATTAAAAGATATTTAGGAGGGGCGATATGTTAGATAATTTAGCCGATTTAGAATTAGAACAATTGATATTAAGTTCTTGTATTCAAACTGATAAGTTTTTAGAAGTAAGTGAAATAATTCAAGAAAAACATTTTACAAAAGAACATCATAAAAGTATTTGGAATACTTTAAAAAAGTTAGAAGATAAATCTAACTTTATATCTGCCGAAATGGTAGCTATTGAATTAAATAAAAAAGATATCGAAACTATCGGAACATTAAAACTTTTACTTTTTAAAACTCCAATGCCTAATTTAAAGATATTAGCAGTAGAGCTTATAGAGTGGTTTAATAAAAGAGAGCTTTATAAACTATCTATTGCCATACAGGAAAGTTTAACTGAAAAGAAAACAAGTGCAGAAATAATCAAAGTTATTGATGATAAAACTATAGATCTAGACCAAGGGATAGAATCAAGAGCCAAAAGTTATGCTCAATGGGAAATAGAAAAAGAGAGTAAAGCACCAATCCCTAAATACCCTACTAAAGTTTCATTTATTGATAGTGCATTACAAAGTGGAATCAATGCTGGACAGTTTATTTTGCTTATGGGTGACCCTGAAGCTGGGAAAACAGTTCTTGCTACTCAAATACTTAGAAATATAGTTACTAATGGATTTATAGGGCTTTTCTTTAGTTTTGAATTTACAGTTGATGATTTTATTAGTCAAAATCAAGAGAAAAAAAGAGAGTTTAATAAAGATAATTTACAAATCATTAATGATGGTTATGATTTATCGGACGTTTCAAGAGAAATAAAAATATGGGCAAAAAGAGGGTGTAGATTTGTTCTTATTGATTCTCAAATGAGAGTGTCTAATAGTGAGAATAAAGGAACAGTAGAACAATCGGAATCGGAAAAATTTAGTACGCTGGCGAAACTTTGTCATAGTCTAAATATTATTATAGTTTTTATTGCACAGCAGGGGAAAGAGGATACTAAAGGCGGTACTCACTCACCAATGGGAACTAAAAAAGGGGCCCATGAAGCTAACCAAATTTGGTATATCCATAAAGAAAAACCAAAATATGATAATGATGGAACAGATTTAAATAAAGAGCTTAGAAATTTTGAAATTAGTAAAAATAAACAAAACGGTAGACATTTCAAAACAGAAATGAGACTTGATACTGTAAAACTTGAATTTGTTAGAAAATATTCACATCAAGAAACTACCTTTGAAGATAAACCAAAAAATAAATTTATAAAAAACTCTCCTAATCCAAATGGAGGGAAAGACATTCCAATTTATATGGAAGAACACAATACTGCAGATATGCCAATAATTGATTAAGGATAAAAAATGCCAGATAATATTAGAGAAATTATACAACAAAAAATAAGTTCAATAACAGATATTCATGATTTTAACGAAGCAATAGAACAATATAAACAAAGTCAAAGTGGTTTTAAATATGAAGCAATAAAAATGTTAGAAAATGCTTTTCCAATATTTAGTGATTGTTCTATGAGTGTAGAAAATGCAAAAAAAATAGCTCAAGAAAGTCAGCCAGATTATTCTGATATTGGAAATTAAATGACAGATTTAGAAAAAAAAGCTGCAAAAGAAGAGCTTGAAAGAAGAGAAGCCATAAGAGAAAGAATTAGAAGAGGTGGACCAGAGGGCTTAAAACTTTTTTTACTTAGAATTTTTGAAACTGTTTATAATAGAAAATTTGAGTTTGAGTGGTATCACGAACTCATAGTTATAGTTTTATGGAATGTAATTATTGGTAAAGAAAAAAGAGTTATTTTTGAAATGGGTCCTAGAACTGGAAAAACAGAAATTACAGTTAGAATATTTATATCTTTTGTTCAAGGATATAAATCTTTTATAAAAAATCAATATGTGACTTATGGTGGAGATTTAACAGAAGATGTATCAGTAGACACTAAAACAATTATGGAAAGTGAAGAATATCAAAAGATTTTCCCAAAAGTAAAATTTAGTGATATGCAAAACAAAAAATCTAACTGGAAATTAACTAATGGTACAGAGTTTTTTGGTACTTCTGTTGGTGGAGCTATTACAGGTAAAGGTTCTCATATAACAGTTTTAGATGATACTTTAAAAGCTCATAGTGCTGATAGTAAAGCTGAAAGAGATAATGTTTGGAAATTTATTCAAAACTCTATTTTCACACGACTTGAAGAAGATGGAGCGGTTATTCAAATTATGCAAAGACTTCATGAAGATGACCCAACTGGAAGATTTATAAAAGAACAAGGCTTAAAACAAAATGGTGGTTTTTGGACCAGGTTCTCTTTCCCTTATGAGTGTTTGGAGGACACAGTTTACGAGTATGAAGATTTTTATTATCTTAGAAAAGCTGGAGAAATCTTACCAAATAGAAATCATAGAACTAAAGAGGCAATAGATAATTTAAAAAAATCTGTAGGAAAAATAGAGTTTTTAAAACAATATAATCAAGATGTAACAGTTGCTGAGGCTGGATATTTTTTAAAAGAAGATATTACTTATATCACTGATGTAGATTTACCTGATCAAAATTTATATATTTCTGTCGATACGGCTGAAAGTCTTGAAACAAATGCAGATGATAGAGCTTTAGCGGTTGTTGGCTGGAGTATTGATGATGATGAAATAGAACATCAAGTTATTATGGATGGAAAGCGTGGTGTTTGGGATGTGTATGGAGTTTGTGACAATCTTATCGCTTTAATGATTAAGTTTCCAGACGCACAAGTATATATAGAAGGTGCTGGAGGAGGAATTACGTTAGGAGTAGTTATAAAAAAGGAAATGGCTAAGGCAAATGCAAAATTAAGAGCAAAAGGAAAAGAGCTTATTAAAAATAGTATTACAATGTATCCTCCTAAGAAATCAATATCAAAACAAGAAAAAGTAAAATATATGAAACTACCTTATGAAAATCATACTATCAAAATGCACAAAGGCTGTGATATAGATTTTCAAAACAAATATCACAAAGAATTAAAAAGGTTTAATCCGGAAAAGAAAAATCAAAAAGATAACTGTATAGATTCTGTTTCTTCTACTTGGCTATTTGCTTCACCTAAGAAAAATAGTATTAAAAAAGCTAAACAAAGAAAAGTTATGAAAACAAAAACTAAAACTAAATGGAGAGGGGTTTAAAATGGCTATAGATGCTGATACAAGGTTAAAAGTACAAGTTGTTTATGAAAGTAATAATTGGAGTGCTAGAGAAGTAAAAGAGTATAGATTTGCAGACATTGAAGAGATAAAACAAAAAACTATTGAAAGCTGGATTAGTAAATATAAATGGATTAAAAATCGTTTCGCCAGCGAAAAAGAGGCAATAGAAGAATTAATAGAGTCATCTTTACCCCTGGAAGAGGCAAAAAGTATAATCAAAAATAAAATGGAAAATGAGGTTGTTGAGGGTGAAATTGTAAATGATGATGATGGAGATGATGATAAATATTCAGAGGCTATGGCTAGAGAATTATCTTATCAAGTTTTAAATGTACACTCTTTACAAGCTGAAATGGCTAGAAACTTAGATAGCACAAAAGAGTTAGCTAAAAATTCAAAAAGTATTGGGGTTAAAAAAACTTATCATGATATGCTAACTAAAACTTATGAAGTAGTACATGGTAAAAATATAAATATTACACCAAAAGATCCAAATGATAAAACTTTATCATCACAAGAAATTAAAGAAAAAAGTGATGAAGAACTAGATAGATTAATCAAAGGGAGTTGATTATGAAAAAGTCAAAAAGATACGCAACCATTAAAAAAGGTTCATATGAAGATAACCCCGACAGAAGGGTTTATTGTCCTGAATGGAATTTCTACCCATCTTTTATGGACAATCTAACTATCAACGCTAAAAAACATGATATGAGTAGAAGTTGTTTTTTTGAGACAGTTGTACAAAATTTCTTTTTACTTGAAAATCCAATTATACCAATTTATAAAAAAAACAATTATTCTGCGATTGAAAAAACAAAAACTGTAAAAAAATTAATGCTACATCCAACAATATTAGAACTAATAAAATTGAACGCACAGAAATCAAGAGCTAGCCAAGCAAAATACTTAACTATACTTTTTGAAATATATAGAATGAAGTACAAAAATGAGGTAGATTTAGCACATATTTTAAGCAGCTGCTAAATCTATTTTCAATTACCCCCCCTTTTTATAAAATATTTTTTTATTTAAAATTGCTAGCAAACATACCAAGGAGTACCAATATGTTTAAACTTTTGAAAGTTTTAATGTCTTTAGTGATGTTTACTTCTTTTGTTGTTGAACCAACACCAGGGGGGAATGAAAAACCTAATGATGATGAACCAGCACCAGCAGATAAACCAGTTGATAATCCAGATGAAGAAATAAATGAAGCTGAATTATCTAAAAGCATAACAAAAGATGAAAGTCGCTTAGAATTGATGCAAGAAGAGTATACGAAGATGGCTGATACTATTCATGATGAATTTGAGGCAATTGTTTCAAAATCTCCAGAAGATATTTTTACAGCAGAAGAACTAGATATTTTAGAAGTATCTGGAAACTTGGCTGAAAAAAATAAACTATTTAGAGATAAATTTGAAGAATTTAGAAATGAAAAATTATCTTTGAAAAAAGATGAGATTGATGGATTTAGTAAAGAACTAGGGAACAGAAGAAAACAACATAGTTTAATTCAAGCCCAAAATATCTTTCTTAAACAAAATCCAAATGTTGATATGGAGAAGTTTGCTAACTTTATTCAAGGGGATTTAACTCCAAATCAAAAAAGTAAATTTTTAGAAGAGGCAAAAGATGATAAAAACAAGTTTTTAGAGTTAGCTTTTGCAGAGTTTAAAAAACAAAATCCAACAGAGGAAGAGGATGAGCAATTACCTCCTGATTTGAATGGATTAAATGGAGAGTCGGCATCTAAATATCAAGATTTAGATAAACAAGGAAGAGATGAATACTTAAAAAGTATTGGTCTAGCTTAAATTTAAGGAGAGAAAATTATGGCGTTTGAATTAAGTGAAACGGACAGATTAAAGTATGGTAGAGAAATTACAGCAGAGTCTAATGCTATGCAATTTTGGGGCCAATTAAAAGGTGCAAGTGCAAATGCAATTATCCAAACGGAACTAACTGACAAAGAGCCTGATGGAACAGCTACAAGAATTTATTTTGCAGATGATGTTGAGGGTGATGGTGTTTCTGGAAATACTGATTTTGCAGATAATAGAGGTAGTCAAATTGACTTATGGCAAGATGTACCTTTTGATGTATTTGGTAACTCTTTAAGAAGTAAAGTTATGTCTTTAGAGAGTAAAAAAGCTACTGAATCTTTTAGAATTAAATCTAAAAAAGGTCTTACAAAATGGGCTTCATTAAAAGAAGATAAAATCATTTCTGGAAAAGTTTCTCAAAATTGTACAAATATTGTTGCTTGTAAATCAGATGGTTTTTATAATGCTAACAATACAAATTCTATTGTTGCTGGAGATATTTTTAGTACGAAATCTATCAAAGAAGCAAAAAGAAGAGCTACCAATGGAGTTGATGGTGATGGTAAATTACATCCAGTTTTAATGCCTTATGTAACAGTTAGAAAAAACGCTATGGGAATTAGTATTCCAGTTGTTTATTATGTTATGCCTATTGGTCCAGCTGCAAGTGAGCAGTTAGATTATGACCCACTATGGCTAGAGTATCAAAAAACAGCAGCTGCTAAACAAGTAGCAGAGTTAGATATTGTATCTGGTTATAAGGGTATTTTTGATGGTGTTATTATCGTAGAAAGAACTAGATGGTCTAAAACTCAATCAGGGATTATCACAAGTGAAACTCCAGATTTTGGTGATTATGCTGGTAACTTTGGTACTTATGCTGGGGATAGTGATTTAGAAACAGAGGTAAATCTATTATTAGGTGCAAGTGCTATTTTAAATCCTCAAGATGAAGGGTTTGACTACAAAGAGATTTTTGATACTGAAAATGACAAAATGGTTTGTAGAGTAAGAAGAGGTTTAGGTTTAGAAAAAACTAAATTTGTTGGTAAAACTAAAGAGCAAATGGACTCAGTTTATCATGGTAAAGACTTTGGTGTAATTGCCGTAGTTAATGCTTTAAAATAGTAAGGGGAAACGATGAAACAAATTGTTAAAACACATAGTAGAGCTATTGTAAAAAAGATTAGTTATGCACTAGCTGGAACAGAGGTAACCGTTGCAAAGTTACCAGCTGGTGCAATTGCAAGTGTAAATGTTACAGTTGATGAAGCATTTGATAATTTAAATACTGTAAATGTAGGTATTGATGGAACAGCTGGGAAGTTTATCTCAGCTTTTGATGTTGTAGCTGGAAAAGGTAAAAATTCTGATGTAAAAGTTGAAATGACAGATACTCATAGAGAAATTAAAGCAACTGTATCTGGAACTGCAAATGCTGGAGCTATTACTGTAACAGTTGATTTTATGTTACCAACAGAAGATGAAGTGAACTACTAAAATGAAAGTTCTCTTTATCGGCCTTAGAGCTTTTAGATTTACAGGGGATTTTAAAAGAGAGGTTATAGAGATAAGAGATAGAAAAAGAAACTTCATCGAAAATGGTGAAGTTCTTTTGGCTAATGAACTTCAATCTCTAGCTTTTGCAAGAAGCCCACACTTTGAAGAGGTAGATTTAAGTCAAATCATTTTCGCTGGCGAAACAGAAGATAATGAAGAAGAATTAAATTTAAAAAATGCAATTGATAATTTTGCATTTGTAGAAGGTTTTGGAGGAGAAAGCTCTAAAATTACTGTTCTACCAATAGAAGAGTTTGGAGATGATAGAGATGCCCTGGAAGAGTATGGTTTATCTTTTGGTATTGATCTAAATAAAGCTAAAACTATTGAAAATATGTATCAAGATTTACTTGATTATATAGAACAGCAAGAGCCAGCAGATGAAAAAAGTGAAGATGAAGAGGGTTATCAACTTCCTTTTTTAGAGGAGCTGGAGAGTTTAACTGATGAAGAAGTTATAAAAGCGTGCGATTTTATAAACATCAAAAAAGGTAACAAAAAAATTGCTACATTAAAAGAGCTTTTAGCAGCTCATTTACCAGCAGCAGAATAATTTAGTAAAGAGGTCTTGTATGATTTTAGTTAGTGACGTTGTTTTAAGAATAAGAAAAAGACTAGGAGATACAGACTCTACTAAATACAAATGGAATGATGAAGAGTTAATAGATTATATTAACTCTTCACTTAGTCAAATATCAGCTGAACTTTTGGTATTTACAGATAAAAAAGAGATTGGGTTAGAAAATGGCAAGGGTAGATATGCTTTACCTTTTGACTTAGTAACTGTTATATCTGTAAATATCAATAATCTACCAGTTGTAATTAAAAGTTTTGAATGGCTAGAGAATAATAAACATACTTTAGACAATGATAATTTTTATGTATGTATGGATGAAGATAGTATTTATATCTATCCAGAAGAGAGTATAAAAGATGGTGCTAAACTTGAAATAGGATATAAATATATCGTACAAGTAAATGATTTAAACGATGAAATAAACTTATCTCTTTTAGCAAGTGATGCGATTATGTTTTACTCTTTGCATTTGGCTTTTCAAATAAATACAAGTGAAAAGAATGAAAAGAAAAGTATTAATAATCTTAATCTTTTTAATAATCAAATCTCAATAATCAAATCAAAATTTTATAGTAATAAGCACTCAAGAAAAATCAGAAGTAAATATAGAAAGGTATAAAAGTGAGTTTAGATTTTACAACATTAACAACTAATATAGAGACATTATCTGAAAACTTAAATAAAAATGTGTTTATAGTAGAAGCTAGAAATGCTTTTAAAGATGGTATTCAAGAGTATGAAATAAGTGATGAAGAAAAAGCAAAAATCATAGCTCAATATGAAGCAAATCTATCTGTAGGTATCATAAATAATATCATAGCAAAATCAGCAGAAATGATAGAACTTGATTCAAGATTAGAGTTAGTTTCTGAACAATTAAAAACAGAGAAAAAGAATCAAGCTATCAAAGACCAACAAGAGCTAGGTGAAAAACTGAAAAATGGTGAAATACATTATGCTTATACTTACTATGAAGAAACAGACCAAGAAGTAATAGATGGATTAAAAAAAGTAGGAGATATAAAAACAAAGACTCTAGAAGATGGAGCGGGGATATCTTTTTACGAAGCTCAGATTATGAAACTACTTCAAGAATATAAAGAAAATACAGAAAAATGGGAAAAACAAAAACTAATAGTAGATAATCAATTAACTATGAGTAATATTGATGCAGAAAATAAACCAACTTTAATAGCAAAAGACATTGAACTAAAACAAAAACAAATAGATCAAATGCAAGCAGACATTGAGTTTAATAAATCTAAAAAAACCATCATGGAACAAACTAGAAAAGATAATATAAGAATGAAATCGGCTGAAATGTTTGCAGAGTTTTTAAAATATTTAAGTGCTGCAAATGTTATACCTGCAACTCAAGATTTTACAAATATTAGAGCTTTAATTACAACTATTCAAGAGGGATTAATAGATGATAATGCAAAAGCAACTATAACTAGTCCAACTGGTGCTCAATATGTTAAACCATAGGAAATAATATGGCAAGAGGTGATAGAACTCCAATGGAGATGAGTATGCAAGTTACATTAACTAATACTGATGTACAAAACTTGCAAACTTTATTGAGTGAAAAAGCTTCAAACTCCTATGTAAATGGGATAAAAGAAGAGCTTATCCTTAGTATAGGAACAAAGTTATCAAGTGAAACTTATGCAAGCGATAAACAAACTCTTGAGAATAGTATAAATAGTAAAGTAAGTAGTTCTACATATGCAACTGATAAACAAACTCTTGAGAATAGCATAAATAGTAAAGTAAGTAGTTCTACATATGCAACTGATAAACAAACTCTTGAGAATAGTATAAATAGTAAAGTAAGTAGTTCTACATATGCAACTGATAAACAAACTCTTGAGAATAGTATAAATAGTAAGCAAGCGTCATTTACTGGAGTAAATTTATCTCTTGAGGTAATTAGTAGTGTTGATTTTACAAATCAAACAGTAGAAACCAAAACTATAAATATAGTAAATGGTGTAATTACAGGAGTTATATAATGTTTGTAAAAAGTGTAAATAAAAATAAAAGAGAAATAGAAAAATTTCAATTTGCTTATGAAGTTCTTCATCCAGAAGAGATATCACCTAGCTATGACATTATCAAAGGAATAGAAAAAGAGGCAGATAAGGTTTTTATAGGTAGTTATAACATTTGTCTTTTTAAACAAATAGATGAAAATACTTATAGTGCTATTGCTTATTGGTGTATTGCAAGTCCTAAATTGCCAAATAGTGAGAATAGAAAGTGTTTTATTGAAGCTAGAAAGATGAATCAAGTACTAAGAAAGAAAGTCCTTATCTCAAATATACAAAAAAAGTACGAAAGATGTGTAGAAAAAATAGGGGATAACCTTTATATCTTTAAAGCGAGTAAATAATGGGTTGCGGTGAAGCAGTTAAAAAAGTTACTAAGCCTTTTACAAAAATAGTTAAAACAGTAACTAAAGTTTTAGTAGGAGATGTA
>CAKZOX010000109.1 GCA_937138295.1 uncultured Campylobacteraceae bacterium | reverse complement strand
AAGTTTATTTACAGTATTTTAGTGTAATTTAGGAGTTTTTAGTAGGATTTAATGTTGGATTAATAAAAAAGATTAGTCTTCTAAAAGTTCTTGATAAATCTCTTTTACACTTTTCCCTGTTAATTTTGCTATTAGTTTAGCTTTTACTTTAGGTTGAAGTTTTAAGTCTTGGATATCTTCGATTGTTAAATCTTCACCATCTTTTTTTGATGGTTCAATAATAACAACCCATTCACCTCTTATCTTTTCTTTTTTAAATTGTTCAAAAAGATTTTTTGCTGTATTTTTATAAGTAGATTGATGAAGTTTCGTTAATTCTTTTGCTAAAAATATAGTTTTTTCAGGGCATAAAGAGTTTAGTTCTTCTAAAAGCTTTAGAAGTCTGTGGGGTGATTCATAAAAAACCACTAATTTATCTTCATGTAGAGCTTTTTGTAATTTTGTTGTTCTTTCTTTTCCTTTATGGGCTAAAAAACCATAAAAAGAAAATTCTGTGTAAGTAAAGCCACTTAAAGCATAAGCCGTTAATACAGCATTTGCTCCTGGTAAAACATCATAGGCAATTTCATTTTCAATACAATATTGAACTAATGAAGCACCAGGATCACTTACGCAAGGCATTCCTGCATCACTTACATAAACTACATTTTTAGTGAAAGTATCAGGTGTTAAAGATTGTAAAACTTGATTTTCATTGTGGGAATGAAGGGATTTAAAATCACTACAATTAAAAGTAATATTTAATTTTTCTGAAAGAAGTGAAAGGAGTTTTTTTGTAACTCTTGTATCTTCACAAAAAATTAGTTCCGCACTTTGGAGAACTTGAATACTTCTATAAGAGATGTCCTCAAGGTTCCCTATAGGTGTCGGAACTAAAGTAAGCATATAATTTAAACTTATTTGTTTAAGTTATATTTAGCTTTGAATTTCTCTACTCTACCAGCAGCATCAACAATTTTTTGCTCACCAGTGAAGAAAGGGTGAGATGCAGATGAAATATCTACTTTGATTACGAAGTAATCTTCACCATCAATAGTTTTAGTCTCATTTGAAGATAATGATGATCTAGTTGGAAATTCAACTCCAGTAGCAGCATCAATGAAAACTACGTTGTTGTATTTTGGGTGGATATCTTTTTTCACGCCATATTCCTTATATTTTTTAATGTTTAACAAAAGGTCAAATCTCTTGTTGCCCTTTATTAAACTCTTTGTGAAGCGGGATTATATCTAAAAAAACTTAAATTTATATGAATTTAAGTTTTTTGTAATTTTAAAACTATTTGCTCAAATAAGAAGTGAAATTGTAACAAGATTATTAATTAAACAACTAAATGATGGGAAATAAGCTATGAAATTGCTATGATATTTTATACTAACATTTATTGAAAAAATTAACACATTTTAAGGAAAAAAATTTGAGATTTCATAAATATATAAAAGCTGTAGGTACAGGTGTAAAAGGTAATAGAGATTTAGAAGAAAATGAAATAATTGATGCAATTGATATGATCTTAAATAAGGAAGCAACAGATTCTCAAGTAGGTGCTTTTTTAGTTGCTTGGAGAACAAAATTAGAAACAAATGATGAATTAAAAGCTATGGTAAAAGCTCTAAAAACATATGTAAAAACTAAAAAAGTTCCTGATTCAATTGAACTTGGATACTCATTTGATGGGAGAGTTAGAAATCCATTTTTATTTCCTTTGTATGAAAATATATTAAAAGAGTTTTACAGTAATAATCCTGAAGTTAAAAGATTAAATATAGTTATATCAGGGGATTTAGTTCAACCTGCTAAAAAAGGTTTAACAGCAAAAGATATATTTGATGAAATGAAAGAGTGTGAATATCTACATTTTTTTAATAGAAAAGAGTACTTTGAAAAACTTAGTGATTTTACACAATTAAGACATGAATTAGGTTTAAGAACAGCATTTAATACTGTTGAAAAACTTTTAAATCCTGGATTAAGTCAATATGCTATTACAACAGCTTTTCATAAGCCTTATGTTAAAAAATATATTGAAATATTTAATGAATATTATGATGATATTTTTGTAATTAAAGCAAGTGAGGGTAGTCCTGAAGTTTTTAAAAATGGTAAATACTGGAAGTTAATTGATGGTGAAATAAAAGATTTCTCATTTGATTTAAGTGAATATGGAATTGAAACTCCCCAAGAATATGAAAATATTTCAAAACAAGAAGCCTTAGAGATTATAAACAATCCAGACCAAAATACAATAAACTTAGCAAAATTTAATATTGCAATTTTACTTTATTTAACAAACAGAATTGAAAGTTTAGATGAAGCTTGGCAAAAAATAAAATAGGAATTAATATGGCATATTTCCCAGCGTTTTTAGATTTTACGAATAAAAGAATTTTAATAGTAGGTGGTGGTTATGTTGCTAATGAAAAGCTTGACCATCTTTTAGATTTTACTTCAAATATTACATTAGTTGCAAAAGATTACAGTAAAGAAAATATGGAATTAATCACAAAAAACAACTTGAAGTTTTATGAAAAGGCTTATGAAACTTCAGATATTGAAGGTTTTGATATCGTAATTGCTGCAATTGATGATTTTGATATACAAGAAAAAATATATTTTGACACTAGGGATAAAAATATTTTATGTAATTGTGTTGATTTAAAAAAGTATTGTGATTTTATTTTTCCTTCTTATGTGAAAAAAGGTGAACTTACAATAGCCATTTCAACTTCAGGAACATCTCCTGCTTTAGCAAAAAATCTTAGGATTTTTCTTGAAAAAATAATACCTGATTCAATAGTTGATTTTATAGAAACAA
The DNA here is from genome assembly GCA_937138295.1 of uncultured Campylobacteraceae bacterium. Taxonomy (GTDB): domain Bacteria; phylum Campylobacterota; class Campylobacteria; order Campylobacterales; family Arcobacteraceae; genus JALRJW01. Next base: position 8,640 of record CAKZOX010000109.1, on the reverse strand, counting down.
TGAAAGAATATAGAAAAACGATGCCAAAAGGCAAAGAAAGAATGCAATTTTTAGATAAAAAAGCTAGAGATTATATGGAAGATTTAACAAAAAAGGAAAATAGTTAAAAACTATTTTTCTTAGTCAAACCATCTTAGCTGCTCTCTAAGCTTTACAACTTCCCCAAAAACTATAATTGATGGAGTAACTGCTTCATGGGATTTTGAAACAATATTTTCTAATGTCCCTGTGATTACTTTTTGTTTATTAGTCGTTCCATTACTTATGATAGCAACGGGTGTATTTAAATCTTTTTTATAGGAAATTAATTTATCAACAATTTTTTCTAAATTGTTTAAACTCATTAAAAATACCGTTGTTTCATTGCAGTTTAAAGTGTTTTCATTTACAACACACTCATCAAGTTTAGTGTGTCCTGTAATTACTCTAAAAGATTGTGCAACATCCCTTTGCGTTATTGGAATACCCGCATAAGATAAAACAGAAACACAAGAGCTAATTCCTGGAATTATTTCAAATGCAACATCTCTTTGTTTTAAATATAAAGCTTCTTCTCCACCTCTACCAAAGACAAAAGGATCTCCACCCTTAAGTCTTACTACTTTTTTGTATTTCTTACTAAGTTGATATAAAAGTTCATTAATCTCATCTTGGGGTAAAATGTGATGACCTTTTTCTTTACCAACGTAAATTAATTCACAATCATTTTTTACTTCTAAAAGTATTTCAGGATTAACTAATTTGTCATAAACCAAAACATCAGCAGATTGAATTAATCTTAAAGCTTTTACTGTAAGAAGTTCAATGTCCCCTGGTCCTGCTCCTGTTAAATATACTTTGCTCATCTTTACTCTTTTACTATTTATGATATTTCTTTACTTTCCCAATGTGGAAAATGTTTTCTTACTAATGCATTAAATTCAATTTCAAACTCAGAATACTGTTGCTCTTTTTTTCTTTGATTTTCACTTTTATTTCTAATCATTCCTGCACCAATAGTGTTATTTGTAATTCGATCAATAATTATAAATGAACCCATATCTTTATTTGAATCGTATGAATCAAATGGAATTTTTTCTTCTAAATCAAGTTTTGCTCTACCTATTTCATTTAAACCTAAACTATTTGTTTGACTTTGCTCTAAACTGTTTACATCTGTTTTGTAATAAAATTCATCAATAGTCCCAACGGTTTGCTTTGTAGCTCTTTTTATAAAATATTGTTTTCCTTTAACCAATGGCTCATCATTCATCCAAACAATATCAACATCAAAGTTACTAGCAGTATCAGCTTGATTGTCACTTTTTACAATAACATCACCCCTTGAAATATCTATTTCATCATTTAAAGTTAAAGTGATTGCTTGTCCTGCATATGCATAATCAAGGTTACCATCATAAGTAACTATCTCTTTTACAGCTGAAGTTTTTAGTGATGGTAAAACAGTAATTTCATCTCCTACTTTTATAACTCCACTAGCAATACTTCCGCAAAAACCTCTAAAATCTAAATTAGGCCTATTTACATATTGAACAGGTAATCTAAAATTCTCTAAATCTCTATCTTGGTCAATTTTTATTGTGTCAAGAAGGTTCATTAAAGTTTCACCTTTATACCAAGGACTTTTATCACTTCTATTTACAACGTTATCTCCATTTAAAGCACTTAATGGAATTAAAGTAATATCTTCAGTTAAACCTAACTCTTTTGAAAACTTTATGTAATCTTGTGAAATCTTTTCAAAAACTTCTTGTGAAAAGCTGACTAAATCCATTTTATTGATAGCTACAACAATATGTTTAATTCCTAAAAGTTTTGCTATAAAAGAGTGTCTTTTTGTTTGAGTCTGAATACCATATCTTGCATCAATTAAAATAATTGCCAAATCAGCTGTACTAGCTCCTGTTGCCATATTTCTTGTGTATTGTTCATGACCTGGAGTATCTGCAATTATGTATTTTCTTTTATCTGTAGAAAAATATCTATATGCAACATCAATTGTAATACCTTGTTCTCTTTCACTTTGTAAACCATCAACCAATAATGCTAAATCAAACTCACCTTCAGTTGTATTAGTTTTTTTTGAGTCTTTTTTTATTGCTGCTAATTGGTCTTCAAAAATCATTTTCGAATCATGTAATAATCTTCCTATTAAAGTAGATTTTCCATCATCAACACTTCCACAAGTAATAAATCTTAATAATTGTTTGTTTTCATGCTCTTTTAAATAACTCTCAATATCGTTTGCAATTTTATTTTCTTTAATTGACATTTTAAAAATACCCCTCAATTTTTTTCTTTTCCATAGACCCAGCACTATCGTTGTCTATAACTCTTCCTTGTCTTTCACTTGTTTTTGCTAATAGCATTTCTTGAATAATTTCAGGTAAAGTTGAAGCTGTACTTTCAACCGCTCCTGTTAATGGATAACAACCTAATGTTCTAAATCTAACCATTTTTTCTTCAACTACTTCATTTTCTTCTATTGGCATTCTGTCATCATCAACCATAATATCAACACCATCTTTGTTTACAATAGGTCTTTTATCTGCAAAATATAAAGGTACAATTGGTATACCTTCTAAATAAATATATTGCCAAATATCAAGTTCTGTCCAATTTGAAATAGGGAAAACTCTAATTGACTCATCTTTATGAACCCTTGAATTATAAATATTCCATAATTCAGGTCTTTGGTTTTTTGGGTCCCATCTGTGATTTTTATCTCTAAAAGAGTAGATTCTTTCCTTTGCCCTTGACTTCTCTTCATCTCTTCTAGCTCCACCAAAAACAGCATCAAATTTATATTTATTAAGTGCTTGTTTTAATCCTTGTGTTTTCATAATATCTGTATGAACAGCACTACCGTGAGTAAAGGGTCCTACATTATTTTCTATACCTTCAGGGTTTGTATAAACTAAAAGTTCAAAGTTATCTTCCTTTGCCCTTTTATCCCTAAATTCAATCATCTCTTTAAACTTCCATTTTGTATCAACGTGAAGTAGAGGAAATGGAAGCTTAGCTGGAGCAAAAGCCTTCAAAGCTAAGTGTAACATTACAGCTGAATCTTTACCAACTGAATACATCATTACAGGATTATCAAACTCAGCAATAACCTCTCTAATAATATGAATTGATTCAGCTTCTAGTTGTTTTAAATGTGTCAATCTTTCTGTACTTATCATCTTATTCTCCTATTTTTTATGTAATCCACACTCTTTGTTTTCAGGGTTTTCCCACCACCATCTTCCTGCTCTAAAATCTTCACCATCTTTAATAGCTCTAGTACAAGGCGCACATCCGATACTTGGATATCCTTGGTCATGAAGTTTGTTATATGGAACATTGTTTTGTTTTATATAATTCCATACATCTTCGTGACTCCAACTAATGATGGGATTTAGTTTTATTAGATTAAAAACATTATCCCATTCTATTAAAGGAGTATTTGATCTTGTTATATTTTGAGCAGACCTTAATCCTGTTATCCAAACATCTACATTTTTAAGGGCTCTTTTTAAAGGTTCAATTTTTCTAATATAACAGCAGGTTTTTCTTTTTTCTATACTTTCAAAGTGACCATTTACACCTTGACTTTGATAAAGTTTTTCTACTTCTTTACTATTTGGTAAAAAAACTTCAATTTTTGTTTGATACTTTAAATTTGTAGCATCCATTACATCGTAAGTTTCAGGGTGTAATCTTCCTGTATCTAATGTGAAAACTCTAGTTTTATCTGAATTTTTAAAAATCAAATCACTTACAACTTGGTCTTCAGCAGCTAAACTTGTACTAAATGCTAAGTTTTGAAAGTTTTTAAAAAAATAGTCCAAAACCTCTTCTGTTGATTTTTCACTTAACTTTTTGTTTAATTCATAAATTTCATTTTTACTCACAACTTTTCCCTTAGATTTGATAATCATTTTCTACTTTTACTTTTCCCAAAGATATTTTGTTCCAAGATCTTTCATGTATGTAATATAAAAACATCTTTGTTACAACTTCTATTGAACCAATTGATGCTGCCATTATTAAATTACCTGTGATGATATAAGAAATTATCATTGTGTCTAATGTTCCAAGTACACGCCAAGATATACTTTTTACAACTGAACGGTAAGCTTTTTCATGCATAAAAAATCTCCTTTCTTTAAAAAATTTTCGGAAGTATAGAGTTTTTTAAAATAATTGTCAAGTTTTTTAATGATAAATAAAATTAATATGATTAATTTTATTGTATATAAAATTAGTCAATTATTACTATATATAGGTATTTATTTAATACTATACTAAATTAATATACTTTATATCTAAAGTATTATTTAGTTTTATTTGATATACTTCACTTATAATTTAGATTAGGAGAACTTATGAGTGTTAAAGAATTGTCAGCAGTTGAGCAATTAAAAGCATCAAGAAATCCACTTAGGGTAATTGATGATATTTATAAAGAAGCGCAAGATGGTATTCCACTTAAGGATGAATATATTGGATTATTAAAATGGTATGGAATGTATCCGCATATTAATAGTGAAAATTTAGAAGATAAAAAATATTTTATGAAAAGAATAAAACTAGTTGATGCAAGTATGAACTTAGAACAACTAGAAGTAATGGCTAAAATTGGAGAAGAATATGCTCAAGGTTTAGTTGATTTTACTACAAGACAAAATGTTCAGTTTCACTATATAGAAATAAAAGATTTACCTAATATATTTGAACTTTTACAAAGTGTTGGATTAACATCAAAAATGGCATCAGGTGATGGACCAAGACCAATTATGACTTGTCCTGTTAGTGGATATCATTTAAATGAAGTATATGATACAAGGGAACTTGTAAAAGATATTGATCAATATTTTTTAGATAATGAAGATGAATTTTGTAATTTTCCTAGAAAATATAAAATTGGTGTAAGTGGATGTGCTTGTCATTGTCCTGCCCATGAAATTCAAGATGTTGCTTTTACGGGCTTTAAAAATAAAGATGGAGAAGTTTTATTTGATTTGACAATTGGTGGAGGATTATCAAAATCTAGACAAATAGCTTCAAGGGCAAATAAATATATCAAAGCTTCTCAAGTAAAAGATATAGCAATAGCTTGCGCAAAAATATTTAGAGACAATGGAAATAGATACAATAGAAACAAAGCTAGAGTAAGACATCTTTTAAATGATTGGGGTATAGAAAAATTTGTTGATGAGATTGAAAAAGAGATTGGATATAAACTTCAAGATGGACTAATAGAACCTAAAATTGAAAGTTATGAAAATAGAAATCACTTTGGTATAAATAAATCAAAACAAGAGGGTTATTCTTATGTTGGTTTTGCAACAAACTCAGGAAGAGTAGCAGGGGAAGACTTCAAAGAATTTCATAGAATTTGTAAAAAATATGATGCTCAAGGTATTACTTTAACAGGAACTCAAAATTTTGTAGTTTATGGAGTTAAAGATGAGGTTGTTCAAAATTTAGCAGATGAATTTGAAAATTTAGGTTATCCTTTTAAACCAACTCCCTTTAGAGCAAGATTGCAAACTTGTACTGGAAAAGAGTTTTGTAAATTTGGAATTACTGAAACAAAGAAGTTTGCAAAAAATGTATTACTTGAACTTGAAAATAGATTTCCTAATTTTAAAGAGGATGTGACAATAGCAATTTCTGGTTGTGGAAATGGATGTTCTCAACCTCACATAGCAGATATAGGTTTTACAGGATGTACTTTTAGATATGAAGGTGAAAAAGTTGAAGGTTATGAAGTTTTTGTAGCTGGAAACTTAGAAGGTAGTATTAAAAGTAGATTATCAAGAAAAGCAAATGTAAAAGTTCCAACTTTTAAAGTGATAGATTATATATCTGATTTAATAAAATTATTTGAAAAAGAGAGAAAAGATGGTATCTCTTTTAAAGATTATATAAATCAGAAATTTGAAGAATAAATACTAAGAGAAATATCTTAGTATTTGTGCTTCTAATTTGCCTAGTGAATCTGAAACTTTTTGTTCAGCTTTAAATTGACCTTTATTGAAAGTATTTTGTCTTTTTGCAAGTTTTGCTGTGTTTAAAGCAATTTTTTCTTCAAGTTCAGTTTTTGTTAGTTTACTATCTAAGTATTCAAGGGTCTCAATTATTCCAATTGAGGCCATACAGTTTGGTTTTCTAGTATATTTTTTTTCTAAATAGATGACTTCATCAATAATCCCATCATTTATCATCATATTAGTTCTTAGGGCTATTCTTTTTTTTAATTCTGTTTTTTCCCACAAAATCTCAAATATCTTTAAATCAGGACACAAAGGTTTTTTTTGATTTTGCTCAAAAAATTGTGTTGGAGTTTGATTTGTTTGCTTAAATATTGAGATGGCTTTTTCTATTCTGTATTTATCATTTTTTTGAATGTTTTGCATATATTGTTTATCTAAAGAGTAAAGAAAATCATATGTACTTTCTATTTCATTTTCATTTAGTTTGATTTTTAAATCTATTCCTGGACTTAGTCCATCAACTAAAGCTTTTAGATAAAAGCCTGTACCACCTACAATGATGAGGTTTTTGTCATATTTAATAGCATAGTCTCTTGCTTTTTTGTAGGTTTCAATAAATTTAATTACATCAAATTCAACATTAGGATATACTTCATCAATACCAAAGTGAATAATATCACCTCTTTCTTCTTTTGTTGGTTTTGCAGAAGCTATATTTATTTCTTTATAAACAGACAAAGAATCTAAAGATAATATAATTGAGTTTGTTTTCTTGGCAATTTCTAAAGAAAGACCTGTTTTTCCTGAAGCAGTTGAACCTATGATTGCAATTTGTTTCATTTAGTTTGTTTATCACCAATAAACGGAAATAATAAAGCAGTTGGAGGAACAAGTACAAGTAGTACAATCCATACTTTTTTTAATTTAGGATTATAAAATTCTGAATTTATTGTTCTCATGATTGCGTAAATCCAAATAATTGCACCTATTACTAGTGAAGTCATTCCTACAGCAAGGGTATTTTCCATAGAGTTTCCTATTTTTGGTTTTATTTTATATGAATATATGTTAAGTACTTATTAGATAAAATCTTTCCATGAATAAATTTACAAAGCTACTAAACGATTTTAACGAACTTGTGATGTTCAAGCACTCAATTTTTTCTTTACCCTTTATCTTTATTGCTATGGTTGTTGCAGCTAATGGTTGGTTTGGATTTGGATTATTGATTTTAGGAGTTTTAGCTGCAATCACAGCTAGAAATTTTGCTATGGGATTTAATAGATACATGGATAGAGATATCGATGCATTAAATCCAAGAACTGAAAATAGACCAAATGTTGATGGTAGATTAAGTGCATCTCAAATACTAATATTTACTATTTTAAATGCTATTGGTTTTGTTTTTGTAGCTTATTTTGTAAATGATTTAGCTTTATATTTATCAATTCCAATTTTAATAGTGATTGGGTCTTATTCTTATTTTAAAAGATTTTCATATTTAGCACATGTTATTTTAGGAATATCTTTAGCCTTAGCACCAATAGCAGGTGTAGTTGCTGTAAGTGAAACAATTACTTTATGGTCTGTACTACTTAGTATTGGGGTGATGTTTTGGGTGGCTGGATTTGATTTACTTTATTCTTTACAGGATATGGAAGTTGATAAAAAATTAGGTTTACACTCAATTCCTTCAAAATTTGGGGCAAAAAATACTATGAGAATTTCTCAAGTATTTCACTTACTTACTGTAATATTTTGGCTTTTATTTGTTATAACTTCAAATGGTTCAATTTTTGCATATATAGCTGTAATTGTAAGTGCTATTATGCTTTCATATGAACATTATTTAGTAAATAAAGATTTTACAAAGATAGATAAAGCCTTTTTTACTGTAAATGGTTACTTAGGAATTGTCTTTTTTCTATTAATTGTACTTGATAAAATATTTTATTAATAATAATTTATGTAGAATACTTTTTCTCAAAACTAACGCGTCTGTGGCTCAACTGGATAGAGCTCCCGGTTTCGGCCCGGGTGGTTGTGGGTTCGAATCCTACCAGGCGTGCCATTTCTCTTAAAAGCCCTAAAAATAGGACTTTCATTTAACCTTAATTTTTCTGGTGTCAAATAAGTATTACTAAAGATTATTCAATCATTATTTGAATATTGCAGAAATACAAAGTTTTAAAGATGATTTTAGAAACTTTATTGTTGGAGATAGAGAAGGAGTCATATTTAATTTAAATCAAAATATTAATAGTTTAATAGATTTTGTGCTTGGTAAATCAAAATGTAAACTACGAGTATAAAGGTAAAAAATACAAAGGTGCAGAATTTAAAATTTCTTTACCTGTGTTTTGATTTTCTAAAATAATATAAGTTATAATGACTAAATAGTTAAGTTAAAAGGTATTATTTTGAAGAGGTTAACACTAAAAGAATTAGCAGTACCTATGATTAAGTCAATAGATAGTTTTAATTATTTGCTTAAATCTCACCATAGAAGAGTTGCAATTATTTCTTATAATTTAGGGAAAGAGTTAGGTTTAAATGATAAAAGTTTATCAAACTTAGTCGTAGCTGCTTCACTTCATGATATAGGAGCATTATCTATTCAAGAAAGAGATATGCTTATTAAAGAAGATGTTTCAAA
>CAKZOX010000108.1 GCA_937138295.1 uncultured Campylobacteraceae bacterium | reverse complement strand
CTGTTCGATCATCATCAATATCCCTAAAATCAACATTATTATAGTCATTAGCTCCATTACCATTGTCTACATAAGGAGTATTAACATCAGAATCTAAATCTGGCAAATTAGTAGTTGGGTCTTCAATTTCATCATTTACATCAAAATCATCATTCTGGTCACTTCCTTCAAATACATTATCTAACCCATCATTATCAGTGTCTAAACCACTTGGACTATTGGCAGTACCATTTTCAAAAATATCATCAATACCATCTCCATCAGAATCTGCATCTAAATAATCAGGAGTTGCATCTGCGTTATTGCTAATTAATGTATCTGTATTAACTGGTGTTAATCCATTTGAACCTGCTGATCCAGAAGTGTTTGCGTCATAATTGTCATCTAATCCATCATTATCAATATCTGTTATTCCATTTCCAATACCAGAAGGAGAAATATACCCTAAAGTAAGTTGGGCTTCTATATTATCAGGAATACCATCATTATCAGAATCTATATCAAAAGAATCAATTATTCCATCATTATCGGTGTCTCTGAAAGGGTCTCCATTGTTTTCAACAAAATCTATAATTCCATCATTATCATCGTCAATATCAATAGAATCTACTATTCCATCTTTATCGTTATCTAAAACAACATCTATATCTCTATAATCAACATCTCCTGTAGAGCTTCCATCATTATCAGCATCTGTTAGGTTGTTTTTAGGATCGTCAATTTCGTCATTGACATCATAGGCTTCTCCTGCTGTTGCATCAGAACCTTCATATATATCGTCTAAACCATCACCGTCAGAATCAGTTCCAGGTGTTACGAAAATTGGTGTTAATCCACTTTCATCGGCATCAAGAATTGCATCTCCATCTGCATCGGTATCTCTATAATCGGGAATTGTATCTGAATTTGTAGGATGTGCACTATCTGTGTTTACAATAGTTATTCCTGTAGGGTTAAAAGAATCGTTATTTTCATAAGCAGAATCTACTCCATTTAATCCTACATTTCCTGTTGGAGCCACATAACCTAAAGTGGTTTGAGCTTCAACATTATCCGGAATTCCATCATCATCTGCATCTATATCTAAATAGTCTGGGGTAGATTCTATTCCGGGAGTAATTGTTGGAGTAGTACCTAAAGAATCAGTTCCGTCTTGGTTGCCATTTGGAGTAGCGTCAAAATTGTCGTCTAACCCATCATTATCAGCATCATTACCAGATAAAACAATAGCTCCGGTTGATGGCTGAGATTCAATTATATCTAAAATACCATCTCCGTCAGAATCTAAATCTAATGAATTTGGAATTCCGTCACCATCAAAATCTTCAACTTCACCCTCAACAGTATCTAAAATACCATCATTATCATCATCAATATCAAGTGAATCAACAATTCCATCTCCATCTGTATCAGTTCCTGCTAAAGTGTCTCTATAATCTAGATCTCCACCAGAGTTTACGTCTCCATCCGCGTCAATTAAAACAGAAGAACTAGGGTTAGATATTCCATCATTAACAATGAACCCGTCATTATTAGAACCGTTCTCAAAAGCATCATGTGATAGGCACTAAAATTATTTCTGTTTTTACAGTTCCAGATGGCCCAAAATTAGCAGGATTTTCAATTTTACTTTTTAACCCTGTCATGTTTTTACCATCTATAGTATAACCATCATCTGAATCTAAATCTCTTGAGTTTGGAATGTAACCTAAGCGCATTTGGGAAGGAAGCACACAAGTCCCTTCTACCGTATCTAACACTCCATCATTGTCATCATCTAAATCATTAATATCTGCTACTCCGTCTAGATCTGTATCTGCTAATATGGTAACTATTGCTGTTCCGGTTGCGCAATTTGTTGGATCTGCATCTTCACAGATTTTATAATAAACTTCATAAATTCCAGCCGGAATATTACCACTTATTACAATAGTCCCATTATTATGATTTAGGCCTATTGTGTTGTTGGTTCCGCCTGTATAGGTTAGAGTTGTATTTTTAGTTGTTCCTTCAGTAATAGGAATTACTCCTTCAAATAAATCATTATCTAAAACAGATCCAGTTGTAACAATTGTACGAGGTCTGTTTACTGTAAATGTATCATTTACAATGTTGATGGGATGCGGTGTTACGGTTAAAACAGCCTCTGTTGTTGTTAAATCGGTATCACATTCGAAACTCGGGCTTGTAATTTTAGCATAAAAAACATCTCCTGAATTGCTAGATTTAAATCCAGAAACCGTTAAAGTATTAGTTGTTGCACCACTAATTGTTCCTGAATCTATTAATGCTACTTCTGAACCAGTTCCCCCTTTTTTCGTATACCATTGAACAATTGGTTCGGTACCAATTGCAGAAGTATCAAAATCTACAGAGAATACAGCGTCATTATCAATTGTAGACGTAACATCTAAGGGTTGTGCTGTAATACCTATAATACTTTTACTTGATTGTCTATAATCTTGCGTACCATTGTTATCTCTATCTGGTGGAGTAACAGTATATGCGGTTCCTGCACTATTTAAGTTTGCCGCAATCACAAGACCATTAGAATTTACTCCGCCATTTGAGAAGGTAGGTGTAGCTCCAAATTGTCCGTTACCGTTGGTGTCAACTCCTTTTCCATAGACTTCATCAACGTCAAAACATCCATCATTATCTGTATCAAGAGATATAAAATCAAAAGTTCCATCACCATCATTAACTAAAAAGTTTGCATGAATATTGGAAAAAGACATTCCATTTTTAGAAAAACCTTTTAATCCAGCTTGCTCTATTAATCTTCCAGCACTATCACCTTGTGGATTTTTAAAACAACTTCCAGCACTTGGAGTATGTGGCTGATTTGACCTCATTGATTTAAAAAGTTCATTCATCTGCTTTGAGTATCCATAACTTATATTAAAAACTAATTCATAAACAATAGTGTTTATATTTGTAAACCTATATGCATACTCTATACTCTCTTTTTTAATATACCCATCTTTTGTTTTAATTGAATCTATATAATTAAATATTTCCCACTCTTTTAAACCTGCATTCATTTTAATTAAACCACCCAAATTTCCAGGTAAATTACCTAAAAACTCAAAATTAGCTAAATTATGTTTTTTAGCATAATTAAAAAGCTTTCCTGACTTTGTAGCACATCCAACATAGAGTTTATCATCTTTTAATTCAATATAATCAAATGATTTTCCAAGTCTTGCAAACTTTGGAGGAGTATTTGAAACAAGGATATTATTTCCTTGTCCAATTATTTGATACTCACTATAATCTCCAATTTCATTGATATTTAAAACATCAACTTCAGGACCTATTTTTATTGAAGAGTACTTTTTAAAATTTATCTTTTCAAAGTAGTTTTTTGACAATTATTTTTCTCTTAATTCTTTATACTCAGATGGTATTAAAAAATCACGTGATTTTATTAGGTTTTCATAAAAGCCGTGTTTATATCCTAGTTCATAAAGTTTATCCAAAGCATCATATTGAATATCACTTAAGTCAATTGAATCATCATTTGCATAAAGGTCTAAATATTTATCCAATGTTGGTGCATCTACTCTTATTAAATTTTGCTCAATTAACATTTTAGATAATAAGCCTTTATTGCTATTAGCCACTTTAACTGCTTTTATTAATGTTTGTTCATAATCAATAGCATAGTTTAAAGGAATAGACCTTCTTAAACACATTCCACCAAGAGGTAGGGGTAACTCTTTTCCAGCTAACTCTTGCCAAATATCCCAAATCTCTTTTTCAACTTCCAAACTCTCATCATAGGTTAAAATTGATTCATGAATTAAAACACCAGCATCCACAACTCCATCAAGAACAGCTTGTTCTATCTCTAAAAAGTTCATATAAGTAATTCTAGCATTTGGATAAGCAATTTTAAACAAAAGTGCATTAGTTGTAAACTCTCCACTAAGTGCTACTTTAAAATTTCTTTTTAATTTAGTAGTTTTTTTTCTTACAAGTTTTGGTCCATAACCATTTCCAAATGAAACAGCTGTTCTTAAAAGTGCATAATCATCTTTAACAAAAGGATAAAGTGCAAAAGAGATAGCACAAATATCATACTCACCCTTTAAAGTAGCCTGATTTAAACTCTCAATATCATCTGCAATATTTGTGAAAATTGTATCTTTAGGAGTAACCCAACCAAACTTTATAGCATAATACATAAATATATCATCAGCATCAGGAGAGTGTGCAACACTTATTGTTCTCAAATCTTATCCTTATTTTTTAATAAAAAAGATTGTATCAAGTTATGGTTTTATATTTGGTTATATAAAATTATTTTTAATAACTTACTTTATTATAAATAAAAGAGTATAATTAGATAATTTATACAAGGAGGTTATTATGAAGTTCTCAAATATTGCTTTTTTAGCACTATGTTCATCAATTTTTGTAGTATCATTGAGTGCTACTGACTTATCAAAAAAAGGTCCTATGAGTTTTGAAGATTATGATACTGATAAAAATGGTTTTGTTAGTGAGTCTGAATTCTATGATTTAAGAGCAAAAAAAATGGAATTAAAAGCCCAACAAGGTATGCCAATGAAAAATGCAGGAAATGCTCCCTCTTTTGAATACTTTGATAGTAATGGAGACAAACAACTATCAAAAATAGAACTTTTAGAAGGACAAATGAAACATATGAGTGAGAAAAAGTCTCAAAAAGGCATGGGACAAGGAATGAAAAATTCTAACTAACTTTTACAAGGTCAAAAAGACCTTGTAATTTTTTAATATCCAGAAATCTGAATATAATAAGAGATTGTTTCCAGTAAACCTTGAATAAAAAATAGTGAAACTATTGTAAATAAAGCACAAGCTCCAACTATAACTTTTGTAGTTGTTGTTGCATTTACCATAAATTTTACGCCCTCAATCTCAGGCTCTTTTAAGAACATATAAACAATTGGTCTTAAATAATAGTAAGCAGCAATTGCAGAGTTTAGAGCCATTATTAAGGCTAATATTATATATCCAGCATTAACAGCTGCTCCTAAAAGATACATTTTCCCCCAAAATAGAGCAAAAGGTGGAACACCTGCAAGTGATAATAAAAATAGTCCCATAATAACAGCTGTCATTGGTGAAATTTTGATTAATCCTGCATACTTTTCTAAAGCATGGTCTGAACTAAAAGTATGATAATCTTTATTTCTATTTAACCATAACATAGCAAATCCACCAAGATTTGTTACTAAAAACAAAATCCAATATAAAAACATTGCTGTTGTTGCTTGTGTTGTACCTATTAAAATAGCAGCCATTGCAAAACCTGCATTTGAAATAGATGAATAAGCAAGCATTCTATTTATATCTCTTTGCCAAAGTGCTATGATGTTTGGAATAGTCATAGTTAAAACAACAATTCCAAATAAAATTGCTTCAACAAATAGATTTCCACTAGAAACAAATATCTCAAAAAATCTAAGTGCCACAACAAAACCAGCCATTTTTGGAACAATTGACATAAATCCAGCTAATGCAGCTGTTGAACCCTCATAAACATCTGCAACCCATACATGAAATGGTACAAGTGATAATTTAAATCCAATAGCCGAAAGAATAAAAACTACACCTAATAAAATAAAAGGATAGTTATCAAAATCAGATGCAGCCATAACCTCAGATATTTTTCCAAGCTCTACTGTTCCTGTAATTGCATAAAAAATTAAAGAACCAAAGGCAAAAAATGCAGCTGCTAATGCACCCATTGTAAAGTATTTAATAGCAGCTTCAATTGCATTTGCTCTATTATGCATAGCAATCATTGTATATAAAGCCATAGATGAAGTTTCAAGTCCAACAAAAATCAAAATCAGGGAATCAGAACTTACCATAAATTGGAAACCAGCTATCATAAATAGATATAAAGCATAATATTCAGGATATCTATATTCATGGAATCTTTGTTTTGAAAAAGATAACATAATAAATAAAATAGAAGCCACGATAATAATACCTTGAGCTAATATTGATATTCCATCAACAAGCATAAGGTCAAACATTCCCCTCATATCACCACTAAACCCATATAGTGTTCCTAAATCAACTATTAAAAATAGTACAGTCAAAATCACATATAAAGATTTATCAAGTTTTTTATTTGCTAAATCAATACATAAAATAACTAAAGCCCCTACAATAGCAACTATCATAGGAACCAATGTACCAAAATTTAAACTTGCAAAATCGATTGAAATATTAGGTATCATTATTTTGCCTCCCCTATTGTATTGCTTGATACAATTTGAGCTCTTGTTGTCTCACTTTGTGCTTTTATCTCCATAATCTCTACTAGGTGTTTTACAGAGGTATTAACAGGCTCTAAGATTGGTTTTGGATAAATTCCCAAAATCACTACCAATGCAACAAGAGGAATAAGAGCAACTAATTCTCGTCCTTTTGCATCTTCTAGTTTCTCATTTTTAGGATTTGTAATTGCTCCAAAAAAAGATTTTTTGTATAAAACTAACATATAAACAGCACCTAAAATAATAGTAAGTCCAGCAATAACAGTTAACACAGGTGAAACTTTAAAAAATCCAAGTAGTGATAAAAACTCACCTACAAAACCAATAGTTAAAGGAAGTCCAACAGAAGCCATTAACATAATGGCAAAAATAGTTGCATAAATTGGCATAACTTTTGCTAAGCCTCCAAAATCACTCATCATTTTTGTATGTGTTCTATCATAAATAACACCAACTAACATAAACAGTGCTCCTGAAACAATACCATGTGAAATCATCAAGAAAATTGAACCACCAATTCCCTCAACATTTAAAGCAAATGTTCCTAAAATAATAACACCCATATGAGAAACAGATGAGTATGCAATTACTTGTTTCATATCCTCTTGGGCATAAGCTACCATTGCTGTATAAACAATAGCAATTAAAGCTAAAATTGCCATAGGTATCATAAAATAAACACTCGCATCAGGGAAAAGAGGAAGTGAAAATCTAATAAATCCATATGTTCCCATTTTTAGTAAAACAGCAGCTAATATTACAGAACCAATTGTTGGCGCTTGTCCATGGGCATATGGAAGCCATGTATGAAATGGTACCATTGGAACTTTGATGGCAAATCCAGCAAAAAATGCAACAAAAAGCCATAATTGCATATCAAATGGAAGTAAAAGCATATTCCAATCAAGAAGACTAAAACTCCATGTTCCTGTTGTTTGAAAATATACATATCCTAGATATAGCATACCAACAAGCATTACTAATGAACCTGTAAATGTATAAATAAAGAATTTAATTGAAGCATAAATTCTTAACTTTCCACCCCAAGCTCCTATTATATATAACATAGGTACAAGTGATAATTCCCAGAAAAGATAGAAAACAATCGCATCTAAAGCTAAGAAAACACCTACCATAGTCATCTCTAAAAATAGTAGTGTAATAATTAAATTTTTTAATGCTCTTTTTTCAGTTAATCCAATAATTGAAATCATTGTCATAAATGTAGTCATAAGAACTAAAAATAGTGAAATCCCATCAATACCTACAATATAACTAATACCATATGCATCAATTAATGGAATCATCTCATTAAACTGCATTCCTGGGTTTGAGGAATCAAAAACACTCCAAAGCACTAAAGATATTATAAACTCTATTAGCGTAACAATAATTGCATAAGTTCTAATAGAATCCTCTTTTACAAGAAATCCTATAAACGCTGCAAATGCTGGAAAAAATATTAATATTGATAAAATATGTTCCATATACCTAACCCTTTACTTTAAAAACCCAAGCGCTACACTTAGAACTAATAATATTACTAAACCATAAACCATAACTTTCAAAGATGTTGATAAGTTACCTGATTGAATAGCTCTTGCCTCTTTACCAGATGCATAAACAATTTTTCCAATACCATCAACAACAGCATCAATAATTTTCATATCAATTGCTTTCCACGCAAATTTTGATAGTGCTAAATATGGTCTGTTGATAACATACTCTAAAAAGTGTGGAATAAAATATTGATTTGCCAATAGTTTATAACAAGATTTATCTTTCATCTTTTCACTAAAATATGTACCACTTTTTTTGTACTTAAACACTGCAAATAAAATACCTCCAAGGGCAATAGCACTTGTAGCTGCAATCAAAATATTTAAAGTAGAATGAGAAACATGAATTTCTAATTGTGGTAAAACTTTTGTAATCATCTCAACAAAAGAGTCTTTAAACCAACCAGCAATAATTGCAAGCACAGCAAGTGGAGTCATGGCAGCTATTACAAATGGATAAGTTTCATGTGGGTGATATCCAAATTTCTTGAAATTTTCTTCCCCATGAAATACATACATAATAAGTCTAAATGAATAAAATGCAGTAAGTCCAGCTGTTATCCATAATATTGCCCATAAAATATATGCATGACTTCCAAAAGCTACTTCTAAAATTAAATCTTTTGAAAAGAATCCAGCAAGTGGCCAAATTCCTGCAAGTGCAACTGATGCTATTGTCATAATAATAGATGTTGCTTTCATATGTTTATGAAGACCACCCATATTTTTGATATTAATCTCATCATTTGTAGCATGCATTACATTTCCAGCGCCTAAGAAAAGAACTGATTTAAAAAATGCATGAGTTGCAAGATGGAAAAGTGCTACCCAATAAGCTCCAAGTCCAGCAGCTACAAACATATATCCAAGCTGACTTAAAGTTGAAAAAGCAATGATTTTTTTAATATTTGTAGCAACTAATGCCTGAGAAGCTGCAAAAATAGCAACAAAAGCACCAAGACATGCTATAAAATATCCAACTTCAGGAACAACAGTAAAAATTTCATTTGCACGAACTACTAAATAAACTCCAGCTGTTACCATTGTAGCTGCGTGAATAAGCGCTGAAACAGGTGTTGGACCTTCCATTGCATTTGCTAACCATTGATTAAATGGAAACTGAGCTGATTTACCCATAGCTCCGATAAATAAAAAGGCTGCAATTGCTACTACAATTCCAGTTGAAAGTGTTCCAATCTCTTTAAACACTTCATCATATTGTAGTGTTCCTAAATTCCAATAAATTAAGAAAAGGCCAACTAACATACCCAAATCAGCAACTCTATTCATAATAAAAGCTTCATTAGCTGCATACGAAGGACTTATTGATGAGTGAGGAGAAAGAGTTGAAAATGGTGAGTTATAGATATCTTTAACCAATGGTTTATCCTCTTTATGATACCAAAATCCAATTAATCCCCAAGAACAAAGTCCAACACCTTCCCAACCTATAAATAAGCCAGCAAAATTATCACTCATTACTAAAATCATCATTGAAAATACAAATGCTGAAAGCCAAGCAAAAAATCTATTAAAACTCTTATCATGGTCCATATATCCAATAGAGTGAATATGTACCATTGTTGAAACTATAGTTACAACAACCATCATAGTAACACTTACTCCATCAGCTACAAAACCAAAAGGAATATTTAGGTTTCCTATTACAATCCAATCCATCATTTTTAAATGAATAGTTTCACCCGTTGTATAAACATAATATAAAAGATTTAAAGAAGCAAGCATAGAAACACCAATCATAAGTGATGAAAATATTCCTATAAATAATATCTTAGGTTTTAGTGAAAACAGTGCTGCAAAAAGTGAAGCTACAAGAGGAGCAAATAGTGCTATATATACAAACTTTTCCATATCTATCCCTCCATACTTTGTAATGTGTCAAGATTAATAGAGTTCTTTTTCTTATACCAAAGAATAAGTAATCCTAAACCAATAGCAACCTCACTTGCAGCAATTGCAACTATAAAAAATGCAAACATTTGACCTGTTAAATCTTGATGAAAATGAGAAACAGCAGCAAGTCCAATATTAACCGCATTTAACATAATCTCTGTTGCAAAAAATAGCATCAAAAGGTTTTTTCTTCTTATAACCCCAACTAATCCTATACAAAATAGAACCGCTGAAAGTATTAAATATGCGTTTAAACTCATTTGCTATCCTTTTCTTCTGCTTCTT
>CAKZOX010000107.1 GCA_937138295.1 uncultured Campylobacteraceae bacterium | reverse complement strand
TAACTCAATATTTATATGCGGGATGGGATCAAACAACGGGTATTAAAAGAGTTGTTTTATGTTGCGAATGTCCAGCCTTTATATTAACTGATATAATTAGAGTATTTGCAGGTCAAGAAAATGGTTATACAACTAACATAACATTACCATATGTTTTAGGAGATGGCAATCCTATTATAAATATAATCACTTCCCCTATAGGAGGAACTCTTACACAATCAGTATCATCACAAAATGTATTTACATATAATACTATTGAAAAAGTTGCAGATAACTATGGTGATACATTCCAAGTTCAAATAAGAGCTGATGTAGGTGGTGTTTGTTCAAGTGCTACAGTTACAGTTCAGATTCAAATAGTTCCTTTTGGAATGAAGATGTTATATACTGATCAAGATATTTTTGCATTTATAAATACAAATTCATATACACTTGGTGAAGCAACACAAGTTAGAGATGCATTAGTTGATTTAAAAGCTAGATGGAATACAGCATTTGGATTTACAGGAGAGATATATATTATTCCTACATCAAATTCAAATTGGCTTGGTTATCAAAAGGCAATTGTTGATAATGGTGCAAGTGCTGGATTAGATGGTGCATACTCAAGCATTCAAGATTTACCTACATCTTGGACTCCTGGTGGAGTAGGTGTATATAAGAATCAAGCTGTTATGTTTGTATTCTCTAATGATTCAGATGGTGTTTACCATGATTCAACATTAGCTGCAGGATTTGCAGGTGCTGTAACTCAACCATCCATTTCTTATAAAGATGATTATGATGCATATAAAGATGCTATAGGTGGAACTCAGAATTCTTCTTGGGGTCAAGCTTTAGGTCTTACAGCGCCTCAGTATCCATCGGGAATATCAACTGTACTTTTCCCATTAACTGTTCCAGGTAGTTCTGGCCCAGATGCTGCAAATATATTACAGATGATTGCTGCAACAACAGGTCAATTGATTCCACCATCTAAATTTGGTATTCAAACAGCTGTTGATGTTGGACAAGTAATACAAGGTATTGGTTCTTCAAACCCATATGACGGAGCAGCAACTCCAGGTGGAAATACAATTTCAGGATTGTTTGAAGTTTCTGTTGTGAATTCACATTTTGCTTTACTTGATCAAGATAATACGGTAACATATTTACTTGAAATGGCTTCAGGAGATAATGAAGATTTTAATTATCTAATGGATACTGCAATTAAAGGAAATGATAATACATTCCCTGCAGGTACAATACCTACAAATGATAGATATATAGTAACTGATTGTTCTACTAGTGATGCTTATATAGTTTCAATTGGAAATGGTACAGTAATTAAATTAAGTAACCCAGGGGCAGACTTTATACCAGGAGATGGTAGAGCCGATTGGTTAACATTAACAAATAAATGTGTTACTGTTACTAGTAACTGCGAATCTTCAGTTGCAGAATTAGGATCAGTTTTAATTAGTACTCATGATGTATGTGGATCTTGTACACCTTAATAAATAAAAATTAGAAAAAATGGCATGTAATTGTGATAAATGTAATCCAACTAAAAACTGCGGTTGTAAAGATACAGCTTTAACCAACCCTTGTACTTATACAGATTGTAGTGTAGGTAGTGAAAGATGTGCTGATATTCAATGTGCAGAATGTGTTAGTTATTGTGGTACATCTTTTGAAGTTGGTGCTCCAGGTACAGTAATTAAAATTGAAACTGGTGATAGATTAGATTCAATACTTCAAAAATTTTCTATGATATTGACACAAGGTTTGGGAGCTTGTACATCAGATGATCTTCATCATGCCCCTTATAATGTTTATGCTGCAAATATTACCAATAGCGGATTTACAGTTGTATGGAATGGTGAGTCTACAGCTTCAACTCAAATTGATGTTCAGGTTGATAGTGGTACTGGATATGCTTCTGTTGGTATAGTTGCACCAACAGTTTTGCAATTAGCTGTAACAAGCTTAGTTGCAGATACAGAATACAGAATTAAACTTGTTTCAACAGATGCTTTAGCAGCTACTTGTGATAGCGTTGTAATAATAGTTAGAACTTTATTGTAAAACAGAAATGATTGCTTTGTTGGTTTTTCAATCATAGTATGTTCTGAAGCCCGGCCTTGCTGGGCTTCTTTTTTTCAAGATAATTTACTAAATTTAAGCAACTTAAAAAAATAAAATGGATTTAGATAAGATAAAAGAATCTTTTAAGTGGAAAAAGGGTAATGTATATTGTGCTAAAAGATTAGGTATATCCACAAAAAAATATATTCACTTAAAAAAATTAGTAAGAGGAAAGTTAGATTTATCTGAACAACATTATAATTTAGATAAAGGAGAATCTACAGTATCAGGAATATCTAAAAGTGAACCTAAATCTGCAGAGGAGATAATAAAACTTTTAAATATAGATACAAGTAAATGGAAGTTATCTCAGTATTGGAACAAACAAATGGCTGACCATTGGCGCATATCTGCACTTATAACCAAAATTAAAGAAACAGAAAGTGATTATTTAAAAGATCTATTAGATACATGGAAGCCTAAAAAATATAATATACCAAAACTATCTACACCTAAAGGTTACTCATTGCATCCTGATAGAGATGTTGTGTGTGGTATAATGTCACTTCAAGATATTCATTTTGGTAAAGAAGGTAATGAAACAATAGATAAGGATTTTGAAGATACAGTTCAGAATCTTATTAAGAGAGCAATTGCTTCACATAATATAGAAGAATTATTTTTTGTTGTAGGAGGTGATTTAATTAACATGGATACGTTTCATGGCACAACCACTAGCGGAACGCCTCTAGACAACTGTAGTACAGCTACAGAAGCTTATATTCAAGCATTTGATGCTATGATATGGGCTATTACATTTATAGTTACGCATGTTAAACATTTAACTGTGGTATATGTACCGGGTAATCATGATAGATTATCATCATTTCATTTAGTACATGCTTTATCTA
>CAKZOX010000106.1 GCA_937138295.1 uncultured Campylobacteraceae bacterium | reverse complement strand
ATCATACTCATAATAAAACTCATTAAAAATGACATACAAAAGGCAAATACTACTTGTCTATACTTTTGAGAAATCATTTTTTCAACTCCAATATATTAAATAAATTATTTATAAATTTTTCACAAATATCATAACTATTAAAATTTTCTTGTGTCATTTTTTGTAGTGCTACACCCTTTTCAAAGGCCATTATTGAATCAATAAATTCTATAGAGTTTGGTGATATTTCTTTATTTTTAATACCATCTTCAATGATAGTTTTTAGTTTTCCTTCAAAAAATAAGTGGCAATTTGTATTAAACTGCTTCATACTCTTATTTTCATCTGAAAGAACTATTGAGAGATATTCTTTATATCCATTAAAATGACGCATATTTTCTTCACTATCAATCATTACAAAATCCAAAAAGTGAAATACCTTTTGTCTTGTTGATTTTACATCTTTTATTAATTCTAAAAATTTGTTGTGATGGTGTTCTATATGCATATTTATAATTTCAAAAATAATATCATCTTTATTTTCAAAATATTCATAAACCGTACCCTTACCAATACCAGCTGTTTGAGCAACAGTTGATACAGTAATTTTTTTCATACCTATTTCATGAATTAAATCAAAGCAAGCAAGGGCTATTTCCCTTCTTTTTTGTTCTTTATTTACTTTTCGAGGACTCATAAAAATACCTTAAAATATATTATTGACTTTTGTCTTGACTGACGTTCGGTCAAATACTTTTTGAGTTTATAAGATAACAGCTTAAATTATATTTAAAAACTGACCATTGGTCAGTTTTATTTTGATATTTCTATAATATTTCTTGTACTCTACCAACTTCCCCTGTATTTAGTCTTACTTTTATACCATGGGGATGGCTTGGAGAATTTGTTAAGATATCTTTAACTACACCTTTTGTTAGTTTACCACTTCTTTGGTCTTGTTTTAAAACTATATTTACTTTTGCACCAATTTTTACATCAAATCTTTTTTTTGGGTCTGCCATATTTTTTCCTTTGATGAAAGTATAGCTAAACATTTATTTTACTTTTTATGGATACTATTGCATTTTTATTAATTTATTTATATGAGTCAAAATGGAATTATTAATCATCAAAGCAATTGCCGTTGTAAGTTTAGTTTTATCATTAACCGCAATTGCAGAAAAAGTGAGTCCAAAAGTTTCAGGTATGCTTTCAGGACTTCCTGTTGGAAGCTCTATTACACTTCTGTTTTTTGCTATTGAGTATGGAGTTGATTATGTTAAACAAACAGCTTTATACAATATCCATGGACTTTTTGCTGCTTTGGCTTTTTCTATTGGATATTATATTAGTACTTTTTATAGTGGGAAACTGCAAGTTATATTTAGCTTGATTGTATCTTTTATCTCTTATTTGATTATTGCTTTTATTTTATCTTTTATTCCACCACATATTATATTAACTCCTCTAATAATCTTCACCCTTTTGATTATAAGTGCCATATATTTTTCAAAAAAAGAGGATTTTAAGATGGTAAAAACATCAAAAGTTACCCTTATAGATATTCTTATAAGAAGTACTCTTACAATAGCAATATTTTTAGTGATTACAAATCTACCAAAATATGTACCCTCAAATATAGCTGGTATTTTTTCATCATTTCCAACTATATTATTGCCACTACTTTTGATAATTCATTTTAATCATAGTAATTTACAAGCAAGAACTATCATAAAAAATACACCCTTTGGACTTACAAGCGTTGTAGTTTACTCATATTTAGTATATTTTACCTATCCCACTATTGGTATTTTATATGGAACAATAGTTGCCTTATTTAGTTCTTTGCTTTTAATAGTTATTCAAAGAAAAGTATTTAACTTTTTTAAGATTATTTAGAATCACTTTTATAAAATAACACTTTTTTCAACTCATCTAAATGATAGAAAAAGATTGCTTTAAAAGCAAAAGTAACTTTTGTCTTTTTCTCAACACTTGTATCTAATATATTAAAACTAAAACTCTCACCGCTTACTTTTGATTGAAAAGTAACTGTTGTAGATTTTAGTGTTCTAAGCATATTCATTGTTGCTTTATAATCTTTTGGTGATACTCCATTTAGTAAATCACCTGTTTTTTCTTCTCTTCTAATTGCATCAAAAAGTAAAGATAAAGTCTCTTTATAAATAGACTTACTTAATGTTATTTTGCATTTAGTTGTATGAAATATTCCTGTTTCATTTAAAATTGGGTTTAACTTTTGTTCTCTAATCTCTTCAACTGTTTTTAGAAAAAAATTATCCCCCTCTAAGATTTTAGAGTAAGTACTAAACTCATTGTGTAAACTCTCTTTTACTGAAACTTCTAATTTATTGAAATCCATAATTCTCCGTCATTTTTATTTTAATGGAATATTATCACAATTATTGAGTTTTAGCTTGTTTACATGAAGTAAAAAGTAAGTTATACTAATAAAAAGGCTTTTTTATGGATCTAGCAATTCTTTTAGTATATATTGGACTTTTTATAATAACACTAATTTTAGGCTTTGCTTCTATTAAATATTTTATTACCATGTGGAAATTTAAAAATAGAAAAAAAGATGGAAGTGAAGATAATAATTTTAAAAGGTTTGATTAACTTAGCTTTTAATTCAATCTTTTCAAAATATCAAAACTCTCAATCTCAAACATAGGAATATTTTGGGATATTTGTTTTCTCTTAGATACAAAAGAATCTATTATTTTTATACTTACATCAATGGCTTTATCGCTTTTTAGTATTGCACTTAACATAGAAACACCTTGTTCAGTAAAAACATAAGGTAGAGATGATGAGTGTTTCAAACTGTTTAACCAGTCACAATTTGTGACCAGTTGATTTTTTTCTTTATTATTTAATTGAAATCTATAATTTTGCGGAAATCTTTTTATATTTCTTTTTACTGCTTGATTAAAAACTTTTGTTTCAACTCCATAAAGTTCTGCTAAATTTCTATCTAACATCACTTGTTGGTTTCTTATATTGTGGATTTTCTCTTTTATGTTGCTTTCATTTACCATAAGTTCTTGCATTTTTTAGCCTTTGAAGTTTATACAAGAATTATATAAACTTTTTTGATTTAGAGTAAAAAATATTGCAATTTGTTATTTTTTGAGAGTCTTATATAAAAACTTTCATATATACTCACCATCAAGGACGATGGGAGCGAGTAAATCAGCCTCTCAATTTTCAAGTGATTTAAAAAAAATATTCTGGTTAAATTCATCTATTGTTAATATTATTGAAATGTCTTCTAAGTTACCAATATTTAAAATATATGGTCTATTGTAACTATTTGTATTTACTACAATTCTATATTCTTGCTGATAAGAAAAATTTGATACTTTATGAAAAATTTCTTTGTTTTCTTCAAAACTAACACTAGTATTTTCATCATAATATTCTACTAATCCAATTTGAGATGATAATCCATTATCTTTCAATGCACTTGTAATTCGTTCTAAAAATATTTTCGGTGAAGTTATCACTACTAAATATTTTCCAAATTTTTTATTTTCTTCATCTATATGGATATTACCTCTTAAAATATCATTTTCAGACGAAATACTCCACATGCAAAAAATATTTTTACAAGATTTTTTATTAATTTAAAACTATTAATCGGTTTGGCCAAAAAAGAAAACTTTCTACCACCAATCTATTCCCATTCTATTTGGGGAATTCTTTTTCTCTTGTCTGGTTTATTGCTCTTAAACGCTTGCAAGAAGGACAACGCCCACTCGTCAACGCGATCCGTCATCAGCAGCACCTCAATGCCCTTTTTCTTGAAGACCTCTAATTGCGGGCTGTTCTTTGCCGCGGCCATGGAGTCGCCAG
>CAKZOX010000105.1 GCA_937138295.1 uncultured Campylobacteraceae bacterium | reverse complement strand
TTAGCTCAGCTGGATAGAGCAACGCCCTTCTAAGGCGTAGGTCATACGTTCGAATCGTATAGGGAGTACCACTTTTATTTAAAATCAACTTATTTATTTACAGAAACCAACCATCTTTTCAAAAAATCAATTCTAGAATATTTTAAAGCACCTAAATCAAATTTATAGTCCATATATGGATGTCCTAAATTCCAAAAATCAAAATTCTCATTTTCTAAAAATTTAGCTAAAAGAACCATTTGAAGTTTGCCCCAGTTTTTGTATTCTTTTTCTTTAGAACTAAACCCTGTTAAAGACGTATATGTTTTTCCAATTATATAACCGACTTCTCCAGCTATTAAATCATCGTTTTCATTTAATAATTCTACAGAGATAATTTCTATTAAATTTGAAGGTTCATTGTATATATTAAGTATAGTTTGTTTGTATTGACCACTTAGCCAGTTGTTATCATGGTAATTATCAAGTTTTTCTAAAACTTCATTAAATCTTGTATTTATGTTAAATTTATAATTAGAACTATCAATTAGTTTTTGTACAGATTTTGATGTATTTAAATTCTCGAAATCTAAAACTGCATATTCAAATTGCATTTCAGGAAGTAAGTATTGTTTGTTTTCTTCAATAATAGAAGTTGAAATAAAACCACATCTTGCAAGTTGTGTATAAAATTTAGAACTAAAATCATCACTAAAGTAATAGTTTGAATCTTCATTCATATATATGAAATTTAAAGTCTCTTTATCTAAAATATCATTTAGTTTTAGATAATATATAGTATTGTTATCAGTCACAAATAGTACCTTTTAAGGATGGTTTTGAATACTTCTAATAGTTTAATTACAAATTCACAAAATTCAAATTTTTATAATCATATTACAAATTCTTTAAGAACTTGTAATAGATTTTATATAAATGTAGCTTTCATAAATTTTAGTGGAGTTCAACTGTTGCTTGATACTTTTAAATTCTGTGAAGAAAATAATATAAAAGGTGAAATATTAACATCAACTTATCTCTATTTTACTGATGTAAAAGCCCTTGAAACTATAAAGAGTTTTAAAAATATTAAACTAAAAATCTATGATTGTGATTCACATAAAAAAGGCTTTCACTCTAAAGCGTATATTTTTGATTATGAAGATTATAGTCAAGTTATAGTAGGGTCTTCAAACATAACTTCAAGTGCATTTAAATCAAATATCGAGTGGAATATAAACTCAAAATTAGATTTTAATGATGAATATTATCAAAAAGTAAAAGAAGAGTTTAAAAAGCTATTTTTACATGCTATTGATGTGGATGATCAATTTTTAAGTGAATACAAAGAAATAAAAGATTCCTTTGAAAAAATAAGTTCTAAACCAGAAAAAATAAAACAAAGAATAAATCTAAACTACATGCAAGAACTTGCTTTAAAAAGATTAGATTACCTAAGAAGTATAAATGAAACTAAAGCTTTAGTAATAGCAGCAACAGGTGCTGGTAAAACAATATTAAGTGCCATAGATGTTAAAAATTCCATGGCAAAAAGAGTTTTATTTGTAGTTCATAGAGAAAATATACTTTTAGATGCAAAAAAGAGTTTTGAAAGTATTCATACTGATAAAATCTGTGGATTATTTACAGGTAATGCAAAAGATATAAAAGCAGATTTTATATTTTCAACAATACAAACTATCTCGTTAAATTTCGAATTATTTAGTAAAAATGAGTTTGATTATATTATTATAGATGAAGCTCATCATTGTACAAGTCCCTCTTACAAAAAAGTTTTAGATTATTTTGAACCTAAATTTTTATTAGGGTTAACAGCAACAGCAAATAGAATGGATGGAAATAGCATATATGAAATATTTGATGATAATATCGCTTGTAATATTAAATTAAATGACGCCTTAAAAAATGACTTAGTTGTTCCTTTTCATTACTTTGGAATTAGTGATTTAAGTAGTATCGATTATAGTGATATTGATATAAAAGATATTCCAAAACTTTCAAAAATTCTTAGTGTAAATAAAAGAGTTGATTATATCATTGAAAAAATGAATTACTATGGATTTGATGGAATAAAAAGAAAGGCTTTAGGGTTTTGTGCGAGTATTGAACATGCAAAATTTATGAGTGAAGAGTTTAATAATAAAAACATAACAGCTACCTATTTAAGTAGTTTAGATTCAATTGAAAAAAGAATTGAAACTATAAACCTTTTACAAGACAATAATAGTGAATTAGAAATAATATTTACTGTAGATATTTTTAATGAAGGGGTAGATATCCCTGATATTAATACAGTTTTATTTTTAAGACCTACAATGTCAAGTATAGTTTTTGCTCAACAACTAGGTAGGGGTCTTAGAAAACATAAAAATAAAGAGTTTTTAACAGTTTTAGATTTTATTGGAAATCATACAAAATCTTTTTTAGTTTCAACAGCACTATTGGGTGAAAATATTATTGATAAAGATAGCATTAAATTAGCTATTTTAAATGATTTTGCATTTTTACAAAATTGCTTTATTTGTATGGATGAAATTAGTAAAAAAAGTGTTTTAAATCAACTTGATAATCAAAACTTCAATGCATCAAAGTATTTAAAAGAATATTATTACTCTTTAAAAGAGAGTAATGAAAATAAAATTCCATTATTAAGTGATATTTTCTTTTTAGAAGAAAAAAGCGATGTTTTAAAACTAATAGACGATAGCAAATCTTATGTAGAGTTTTTGGCAAAAGTAGAAAAAGAGTACAAGAAAAAAGATTTAAAAAAAATTGTTCAAAATCAAGAATTTGTAGAAATCATTAGATTTATTTCATATTTACTTCCAATAAAAAGACCATATGAATTTGTGATTTTAAAGTATCTTTTAACAAATGATAATCTAAATATTTCAACTATACAAAATATCCTAAAAAAGTATATTCAAAGTCCAAAAAATGAAACAATAGAACATAGTTTTAAGTTTTTAGATTTTGAATATTTTGATAAAGCACAAGTTTCAAGATATGAGAAGTGTGTATCTATAAAAAATGATTCAATATCGAAAAGTGAAGCTTTTAAAAAAGTATTACAAAATCCTATTATGAAAATATTTATTGAAGATAGTATTAACTATGGCCTTTTAAAATATGAAGATGAATATGGTGATATAAATTATGGAATACCATTTTTAAAACTTTATGGGAAATATAATATGCTAAATATCGCTTTATTATGTAATTTTCCTAAAATTCATAGTTCATTTAGGGGAAGTGGTTTTTTAAAATACAATGATGATTTCTTTTTATTTATTAATATTGAAAAAGAGAAATTTACAAAATCTGCTAAATATAAAAATGCTTTTTTATCAAAAGAAATATTTACATATTCATCAAAGCCAAGTCATAGTAGTGATAAAGGTGATGGGCTAAAATTAGTTACAAATAAAATTTCAAAAGTAAATTTACACATTTTTGCAAGAAAATTTGCAAAAGTAGATAACAAAACCCAAGATTTCATTTATTTAGGATTAGCTGATTGTATAGAATATTGGGATGAAAAACCAATTCATACTAAATTAAAATTAAGACAAAAACTAGATGATAATTTATATGAAGAGTTTACAAAAATACCCCATTAACTAAATAGTATCTAACAACATAAAATGTACAAATTCCTACAAATATAGTTAAGAAAATATTAGAAATTAAAAACAGTTTATTTATGTTTTGTTTTATATATTTTTCTAAAACTATTGTACTCATTGACATAAAAGTTCCAAGCAATAAACTCGCCCATAAAAAATATCCTATAAAGTTGTACTCTTTTTGAAGCATACAAAATGGACACTGGTGAGTTGGTAATTCATAGATATAAGTTGAGAAAAAGTAAGTTACACTGTAATATGAAATATATAAAAATAAAACACTAAAAACGAAACTTAAAATTGTAGATTTTTGGGTATTTAGTAAAACTAATAAAGCAAAAATTAGATAAAAAATAATTAGCATGAATTTAATATCTAAATTAAATGGTATATGATTTGTAGCGCTGCTTACTCCATAAATTGTACTACAACAAACAACAGGTTCTGCTGTAGGAATATTTGAAAAATATAGAAAATCTAATGCGATCTCAATTGCTATTAAAAAGAAAATCAAAGTATATAAATAGTATTTTTTCTTTGTATATGGGTATGTTTTTGCTTTTAAATCAAGGCTATTTACTATCAACCAAACACATACAAAAAATATTACAAATATCTTTAAAAAAAGTGAAATTTGACCATATTCATTTGCAGTTACTATTCCAGCAGCACACATCGCTCCTGGGACTATGTTTGATAAATTATCTAAAGCATACACAAAATAAGGCAATAACAATATCTTTGCAATCATTGTAAAAGAGATTATTAAAATCACAAGATATGATCTTTTTTCTAGTTTATATTGTAAAGAAGAACTTGAGTTAAAATCCCATTTTTTAAGGATTAAAAGAGAAAAATAAAAAGCTAATATAGAAAATACAAATATTAAACTTTGAGCAAATAAGTATATAATAACTTCATTACTTAATAATACATTATTCATACTAAACTATCTTTCCATCTTCCATATAATATATTTCATCCACAAAATCTAATTCATCAAATATAGGATCGTGTGTAGCTATTACAATTGTTTTACCTAAAGTTTTTAACTCTTTAATCATCTTTAAAAAATTTTGAGAATTTTCTTTATCTAAATTTGCAGTTGGTTCATCACATATTATTAATTCAGGATTATTCACAATAGCTCTTGCAATAGCAACCCTTTGTTTTTCTCCACCTGAAAGATTTGATACTGTTTGATTTTCCTTGTGAATAATATTAGCTATTTTCATAGCTTTATTAACATTTTCTTTGATTTCATTTGAGTTTAGATTTAAAGTAGTTGTTGCCATAGCGATATTTTCATAAACATTAAAGCTATTAAATAGATTATAGTTTTGAAATACAAAACCTATGTGTTTTGCCCTAAAATTTGAAGCATGCAAATCAGGAAGTTTTGAAATGATATTTTCATTTACTTTTATCCTTCCACTTGAGGGCTTCATTAAAGTTGCAATTATACTTAAAAGAGTCGATTTTCCACTTCCACTTACACCTTTTAAAATTACGCATGAGTTATCTTTTATTTGTAGATTTATATCCTTTAAAGCGTGAAATTCATTTGATTTATTTTCATTAAATATTTTGTTTAAACTTTGTATTTCAATCATTATAAACCTTCATAAATATAAACTTTCATAAATCTTTATCTCATACTTTCAACTGCATCAATAACAGCTATTTTCCAAACAGGAATTAAAATTGAACCTATAAAAGGTAAAATATAAAAGAAGAAAAGTGAAATAATCAAAGATGTTTCAATAAAAGGAATAAACTCAAAAGTTGAATCTATATTTTTATATCCCATAAAGATTTCACTTAAAATAGGGGCATTAAATATAAATACAAAAACATAAGCAAATATAATTCCAATAATAAAAGCACTTAAACCTATAAAGAGATTTTCATAAATTTTTAGTTTCAAAATATCTTTTATTGAAAAACCTATAGATTTTAAAATCCCAATCTCTTTTTTATCACTTGAATTTACCATAGTAAATCTTTCATATAAAACTAAAACAAAAGTCAAAAGTGAAACTATATAAAGAACTAAAAAAATACCACCTTTGTAATTAAATAGATTTTCATAATCTTTTAATAACTCATCCTTTGAAGTCACTTTGATATCAGGATGTTTAAAAATTAATTGATTCTTTATATTTGGTATTTCTAGTTCATTTGGAATAGATATAGCAAAACTTGTAGTAAAGTCTTCATTTATATTTAAAATCTCTTTAGCAAGGCTTATATCCATTATAATCATATCATTAGTAAATAAAGTTGTATTTACAGGAAGTTCTTTATATATTTTTGCTGTAATTAAATCATTGTTATCAAGTCTAAAGTCAAAACTATTTTCATACCTTTTTTCGTTCATAATTTTTTTTACAGCACTTCCAACTAAAATATAATCTTCACTAACAAATTCTCTTAAATCAATATCACCTAAAATATTTTTAAAAGCTTTATTAGTGTGTTCTTCAAAAATATCAACACCAACTATATTAAAGTAGGTTTTATATGGTTCAAACCAATATTTACCATAAACTCTACTTTGAACTGATTGAATTCCATAAATAGAAGAAAAATCATCTATCCAAGATAGTGGAATATCACTTATTTTTCCACCACTTATTCTATGAACTATTAATTCACTTTGATTTTTAATACTAAGTTTAACTTGATGTTTAATAGAGCTACTTATAAACATTACAGAGCTTAGAATAAATATCAAAACAATAGATATAAAAAAGATACTTAAATGCTTTGATTTGTGTTTAAATATAAAAAGAAAAATTAGATTATAAAAACTTTTATTCATTGTATGTAAAACCTTTATAATCAATTTTAGGTTGGTCTTCATAAATTTTATTTTCAAAGACAAATGAGTTATTAAAAACTAAATTTGATGAATTTGTGATAGTAGTAATATCTTTTACAAAATTCTTTGTTGAACTTTTTGAGTGAATAAATATAAAGAATAAAAATAATAAACTTATTATCATAAAAAAAACAATAAATGATTTACTTAAACTAGTTATATCAAACTCCTATTTTACATATTTTATACAAAACAAATTTTAACATCTGTTTATTAATTCTTTGTTAAGTATAATAGCAAAAAAACAAACAAGACTGAAAGAAAATATATGCAAAGATACTATCCAAACGTAACTTCAAAGGTAGATTTTCATTTTGTACAAAATGAAGATGACTTTATAGTTGAAGAACAACCAATTAGATTTAAAAATCAAGGAAACTTTTTAGTTTTAAAAGTAGTTAAAAAGAACCAAAATACTTGGGATCTAATTGAAAAAATAGCAAACTTTTTACAATGCTATCCAAATGAAATTGGTTATGCAGGATTAAAAGATAAGCATGCAACAACAACTCAATATATTTCTATACCAAAGAAGTATGCAAAAGATATTAAAAAATATAAACATAATAGAATCAAAATAGTTGATACTTGTTTACATAATGAAAAAATTAGTATTGGTGATTTAAAAGGTAACAAATTTATCATTAATCTTCATGAAGTTGATTTTAATAAATTAAATGTGATTGAAAAAAGATTAAAACTAATTTCTAAAAATGGAATGCCGAACTATTTTGGTTTCCAAAGATTTGGAAATGATAAAGAAGAAAATCTTGAAAAAGCAAAAAAAATTATCAACGGTGAACTAATTGTAAAAGAAAGAAAAATCCATAAGATGATAATCTCAGCATATCAAAGTGATTTTTTTAATAGATGGTTAGCAGGAAGATTTAAAACTTCCCCTGAAGGTACATTTAAATTGATAGATGGAGATGTTTTCTATGATTTTAAATCAAAAAAATACTTCACTCCAAATAATATTACAAAAAAAGTTCAAGAAGAGTTTGATAAAAAGAATATCAGTATAACAGGACTTTTATGTGGAAGAAAAGTATTTAGAGCCATTGGAAAAGCTAGAAAAATTGAAGAAAAATATGATGATATGTTTATGCAAGACAAAGGATATAGAAGAGATGCTATAGTTTATCCAAAAAATATATTTACAAAATATAATAAAGAAGAAGAGAAATTAACTTTAGAATTCGAATTACCAAAAGGAGCTTATGCTACAGTATTGCTTGAGCATATTGCAAACAAAGAACTGTAAACATAAGTATTTGATTTATAGGATTAAGGTAAAACTATTACCTTATCTCCTGTAAAGAATTTATTTTTGATAGCGATAATTTTTTCGCTTTCATCATAACTTAAATCATCAACTGCAACATTAGAAAAATCTTTACTAATTTTTATAATATACCCTTGAGACTCAGCAGCGTAAATAGCACTTTTTGAACTAGCTAATGCATTGATTTTTGCAAATTTAAATTTTTGAGTTGCTTGTTCTTCAAGATTTTTTGAAAACTTAATTACTCTTCCATCTAAAGTAGCTGCATAAATAAAGTTACCATCTAATGCTACATCTCTAATTTCATATTCTCTTGTAACAACATTTCTAGGAGAAATAGCAACAATGTTATTTGCACTTGCAGCAACTAATGTTTCACCATCTTCCATTACATCTAAATAGATGATATTGTTGAATTGACCCCTTGGATCAACTGAGATTTTTTTGATTACTTTTTTTGTTTCTAAAGAAACAATTACAATCTTTCCATCTAATGTTGGATATAAAACTAAATTACCTAAAAAGAAAGGATTAGTTGTTCTTGTATCATTTGCTAAAGATAATGTTTCATATTCTCTAAATAAAATATTGTTGTTAGTATCTCTTAACTCTAAAGAGTTATCTGAGTTAATGATTGCAATTAAGTTATCTTTCTTTGTAGCAGCAATTGCAACATTTTTTAAATCATACTCTTTTTCACCAATATAAATTTTATCTTTTAAATTTGTAGAAATAGCATCACTATTTGAAGTAGTATTTAAAAAGTAGAAATTCTCTTTTAATTGGAATTGAGATTCTCCAAGTTCTGAAATAAAGCTACCATTATCTAAAGTTGCTCCATCTCTATTAATTGTTTTGATATCAGCTGATAAAGAAGAAGTTGAAACTTCAACATCAGTTGTATCTTCAGGTTCGAAATATTTTTTTGTACTACAACCTGTGATTAAAAATGTCGCTAATGCTAATGTTGCTATTGTTTTGATGTTTTTCATTATTTGCTACCTTTTATAATTTTGCTTCAATATGGTGTAATAAAAGTTGAGCTAATTGATTAGCTTGAGAACTTTCAGGAATTAATTTTAAAACAGATTTTGCTTCTTCATATTTTCCATCTTTTGTAAGAAGTAGAGCTTTATTAAAAAATGCAAACTCTTTAAGTAAGAAGTTGTTGTTCATAGTTAAGTCATTTAAAACTACTTCATCTTTTTTTGATAAAGCATCATTATAAAGCATAAGCTCTTTTAAATATGGAACATTAACAGTTGCTACTTTGTTTTCCTTTGAAGCTTTTAAGTATAAAGCAACTTCATATAGATTTTTATCTAAAGCTTGTAAGTCATTTAAAACCTTTTCATTTTTGAAATCTTTTATAAAAAGATTTAAAGCTTCATTTGCTGCAATTTTGTTTTGGGCATCAACACTACTTTTATAGTTGATTCCAACAACAGCTGCAACAATAATCACAACAACAGCTATAATTAAATACTTGAATTTCTTCCAAAATCTTTCTAGTTTAACTGTACTTTCAAAAAACTTCTCTTCTGTTGATAACTCTTGCTTGATGTAGTCAACATTTTCTTTCATACTCATTGTATATTACCCTTTTAGTAAGCATTTATTTCATAATAATAATTGTTTGATATGTTACAGAAAATTAAATAAAATCTTACTTTTATAAAGATTTTTGTATAATTTAGTCTCATAATTTATAAAGGTTTACATACATGAAAAAATTTATCACATTATCATTATTAACATTTACACTGATTACAAATTTAAATGCAAATGAAGTACAAAATGAAGAAGAAGAGCCAACAAGGTTTGAATCTTTATCAAAATTAACAAAAGTATTAGGAACAGTTGAAAAATATTATGTTGATGAAATTCAGTTAAATGAAATAGTTAACAAAGCCCTAAAAGGTCTTATGCAAGAACTAGATGCTCACTCAAGTTTTTTAGATAAAAAATCTTCAAAAGAAATGAGTATCCAAACTAAAGGTGAGTTTGGAGGATTAGGAATTACAGTTGGTATGAGAGATAAAGCTTTAACTGTAATCTCTCCAATTGATGGTACACCTGCTTATGATGCAGGAATTGAATCTTCAGATATTATCTTAAAAATTGATGACAAAGCTACTTTAAATATGACTTTAGATGAAGCTGTTTCATTAATGAGAGGTAAGCCTGGAACTGATATTGTTTTAACTGTAGTTAGAGAAGGTGAAAGTAAACCTCTACCTATTAAAATTACAAGAGATATCATTAAAATTCAATCTGTTTTTGCTAAAAAAATTGAAAACGAAGATTTATTATATTTAAGAGTTTCAAGTTTTGATTCTAAAGTTGTGTCTGGAATGACAGATGCTATTAATCAAGCTGATTATGCAAAAGGAATTATCTTAGACTTAAGAAACAATCCAGGTGGATTATTGTCTCAAGCAATTGGAGCAGTTGATATTTTTGTAGATGAGGGTGTTATTGTTTCTCAAAAAGGTAGAGATGTAAATGACGAAGAGAAATTTGATGCTACTGTTACAGGAACATTAACTAAATTACCAGTTGTAGTTTTAGTAAATGGTGGATCTGCATCTGCTTCTGAAATTGTAAGTGGTGCTTTACAAGATCACAAAAGAGCTGTTGTAGTTGGAGAAAAAACTTTTGGTAAAGGATCTGTTCAAGCGGTATTACCAATTAGTGATGATAGAAGTGAAAATATTAAATTAACAATTGCAAAATATTACTTACCAAGTGGTAGAACTATTCAAGCTACAGGTGTTACACCTGATATTATTGCCCATGATGGAGAAGTAGCAAAAGCAGATGATAATGCTTTCCAAATTAAAGAAGCTGACCTTAAAAAACATCTTGAGGGTGAATTAGAAAAAATTGGTGATAAGCCTGAAGCAAATGAAGAAAAAGCTGATGACAAAACAATTGTTACAGTTGAAAAAATAGAAGAAGATAATCAATTAAATACAGGAATTAATATCTTAAAATCATTGATTATTATGAGCAAATAATCATATCTACTTGGAGGAAAATAAATGAATATTAGTGATATCATATCACTTGGTCTATGGCCAGAGTCAAAAAAAACTACATCTCAAAAAGGGATCGATGAGTTAGAAAACTTAGGATATAACTTATTTTACATTGGTAAAAATGCAGATTTATATACTTGTCCAGGAGATGAACCAAAAGTTCTTCTTGTAAGAAGTGATAGATGTTCTGTTTTTGATATTCCATTAAACTTAGAAATAGAAGGTAAGGGTGTATCTCAAACTGCTATTTCAAATAGTGGTGCAGAATTTGCAAATAAAGCGGGTGTTAGAACAGCTATATTAAATGAAAAAGTTGACCAATCTTTAGCAATAGCTCCAAGATGTCAAATCATGGAATTATGTAAACCACTTGAAGCTGAAATTGATGGTGATGTAGTTCAATTTGAATTTATTTTCAGAAACTATTTAACAGGTTCATTATTTGAAGCTTGTCAAAATGGAAATGACCCTTATGGTTTAGATTTATCATCTGATTTACCACAATGGCATAAATTTGAAAGTCCTATATTCACACCTACAACAAAAGGTGTAAAAGATGTTCCTTTAAATTCACAAAAAGTTAGAGATAAATTCCCTGAGATTATTTCTAGTTTAGAAAATCTATTTAAAGAGTTTACTCAATTTGCATTAGATAATGGAATTATAGTAGTAGATACTAAATTTGAAGTTTTTGTTAATTCAAAAGGTGAATGGATTTTAGGTGATGAGGTATTAACTCCTGAAAGTTCAAGATTTATTTCTAAATCTGATTTCGATGCTCAAAAGTATATTTCTATGGATAAACAAATCTTAAGAGACTTTGGAAAATCACAAGACTGGAAAGGTCAATCAAAAGATTTAAAACCAGGACAAAAGTTAGATGTAAATGTACCAAATGAAATTAAACAAACAATTTTAGATGGTTATACAACTATCCAAAATAGCTTAAGTAAATAGTTAAGTATATTTCATAAGAGATTTTTAGATATAATCCCAAAAAATTAATAACAACAAGAAAGGCCATAAATGAAAGCAATTGTAAATGTAGCGTTAAAACAAGGTGTATTAGACGACCAAGGTAAAGCAACTCACCATGCTTTAGACACATTAGGATTCAAAGAAATCATTAAAGATGTAAGAATCGGTAAGCAAATTATTTTAGAATTAAATTCTACAAATGAAGAAGATGCAAGAGCTGAAGTTACTAAAATGTGTGAAAAATTATTAGCAAACACTGTAATTGAAGATTACCAAATTGAGATAGTAGGTTAATGATGAAAGTTTCAGTATTACAATTTCCTGGTACTAACTGTGAATATGATACAAAGTATGCTTTTGAAAAAATTGGGGCTACAGTTGAGATTTTATGGCACAAAGATAAAAATATTCCAGCAGATACTGACCTTTTAGTAATTCCTGGTGGATTTTCTTATGGGGATTATTTAAGATCTGGAGCAATTGCTAGATTTGCAAACATTATGGATGCAGTTCAAGAGTATGCAGCTAAAGGTGGAAAAATTTTAGGAATTTGTAATGGTTTTCAAATTTTATTAGAAGCTGGTTTATTACCAGGTGCTATGAAAAGAAATGATTCATTACACTTTATTTCAAAATTCCATAATTTAAAAATCATAAACAATGACAATGATTTTTTATCTTTAATGAAAAAAGATGAAGTTGTAAATATTCCAGTTGCACACCATGATGGTAACTACTTTATTAATGAAGATGGTTTAAAAGAGCTTGAAGCAAATAATCAAATTCTAGTTAAATATTGCGATGAAAATGGAAATACAGGAAACTTAAATGGTTCTGTTTCGAATATTGCAGGAATTTGTAATAAAGAAAAAACTGTATTTGGTTTAATGCCACACCCTGAAAGAGCTATGGAAGACTTATTAGGTGGTTCTGATGGTGTTAAAATGTTAAAAGGTTTCTTACAATAAAACACTTATTTGTAGCATATAAAATGAAAAAAATATTATCAATCACAATTTTTCTGTCTATATTTTTTTCAGTAAATTTATATGCTGCAAAAACTCTATATCTTTCTTATGAAAATATTCCAAAAAAAGTTTATAAAAACCAAAGATTTTTAGTTGAAATAAAAGCTTTAGTTACATCTTCAGGATTTGACTATCTAACTTTAACTCATAGAGATGGTAAAAATGTTGAAGTTTTAGATGATAAACTTCAATGGGAAAAAATAGCAAACAATCAATATAAAGCAAAAGTTTATTTTAAAGCATATGATGGAAACTTTGTTATGCCTAAATTTGTAGTAACAAAAGTTAGGTCTTTTGAAATACTTGAAACAGCTGTTTTAGATAATAAAAAAATTGAGTATTCAGATATAGGTGTTGGTAATCAAAATTATAGCGGTGTAATAGCAAGTCAATTAAGTTTAAAAGCTTACAAAACAAAGCAATACAATAATAAAGAAGCTTTAACCTTAGTTGATATAGATGCCTATAATTCAAATCTTGAAAATTTTAAAATCAAAGGAATTGAAGAACAAGGTATATCAAAATTAAATGATGAAGATAGACCATATCAAAATTTAGTGTACTATTTTGTAACTCCTGTGTTTGAAAAGAAAGTTGTATTTTCATATTTTGATATAAATGCAAGTAAATATGTAGATGTTACAATTCCTCTTATTTTACAAAATGAACTAGTAAGTACTCAAACAGATTTAAACCCAAATGATTCAAGTTTTGAAAAATATAAAAAAATCGCAATAGCAGTTGTGTTTGTAATATTTTTAATTTTAGCAATTTTAAAAAGAAAAAAAATCTTATATTTTATTACATTTGTATTAGGAATTATTGCAATAATATATTTAACTCCATACAGAAATGGAGTGATTTTAAAAGATTCATATATCTATATTTTACCAACAAAAAATTCAACAATATTCTTCCAAACTTCAGATAATTTAGAAGTTAATATTTTAGAGAAAAAAGGTCATTTTATTAAAGTTATGGGTATAGATAAAAAATTCATTGGATGGGTAAAGGAAGATAGTTTTGGAAAGAATTAGAGGAATAATCTTATTAATACAGTTTTCAATTACTGTTGCTATTACAGTAGTTCTGATGTATACATTTAAAAATCATACTCATAAAGTTATCAAAGTATGGATGAAACTTCAAATGTGGGCTTTAGGAATAAAACTTGAAACACAAGGTACCCTTGATGAATCATGTGATTTAGTAATAATGAATCATCAATCTTTACTTGATATTATAGTTATGGAATATATTCATAATAGAGACTTAGCATGGGTTGCAAAAAAAGAGATAAGTGATTTATTTTTCTTTGGACACATAATTAAAGCACCTAGAATGATAAGTATTGATAGAGAAAATAAAGCAGGTTTAATTTCACTTTTAAAAGAATCAAGAGATAGATTAGATAAAGGAAGACCAATAGCAATGTTCCCTGAAGGTACAAGAAGTGATGGGACTAAAATGCTTAGTTTTAAACCTGGTGCAAAAATGATTGCAAATAAATTTAACCTTAGAGTTCAACCTGTAATTATTTTAAATACATTAAATATTGTAGACTCTAAAAAATTAAAAGCAAAGCCAGGTAGAGTTAGAGTAATATACTTAGATCCCGTTCAAGCTGATAAAAAAACAGATTGGTATGAACAAACTGAAGAAAAAATGAAAGAGGTATTTGCTAAAGCTTTAGAAGAAGAAAATAAACTTAAAAGTTCTTCAAATGACGCTTAGTGCCCAAACTGTATTAGCTATTGCTATTGGTGGTTCTTTAGGTGCTGTAGCACGAGCTTATACTGTTCATTTTACAAATAAATATATTCCTTTGGAGTTGCCATTAGGAATATTACTTGTAAATGTGATTGGTTCATTTTTAATTGGACTACTTTTTGCATATTTTGCAAGTGTTCCCACAAGTGACACAACAAAAGCATTTTTAACAACAGGTTTTTTAGGTGCTTTAACAACATATTCAACTTTCGCAATTGAATCATATCTTTTATTTAACACTTCATTGCTTTTAGCTTTTAGCAATATATTCTTAAATGTTTTTGGTACAATTATAGCTGCAGGTAGTGGCTTTAAATTAATGCAATTTTTCATTAAATAAAAGCTAAAAATATTTAAGTATTAAAAGGCTATAATAAGCCAAAATTATAAAAATAAGGAATTAATTATGGGTATCCCAAGTGGTATGGAACTAGTAATCATTGTACTTGTAGTATTATTATTATTCGGAGGAAAGAAAATTCCAGAACTAGCAAAAGGTCTAGGTTCAGGTATTAAGAACTTCAAAAATGCAGTAAAAGATGAAGATAAGACTGAAAATGTAGCAGAAACTGATAAAAAAGATGAAATCGAAAAGAAAGCTGAAGCTACTACAACTGAAAATAAAGAGAACAAAACAGTTTAAAGGTTTATTGTATTGCAAAATTTTGTAAAAAAACATATTGAAGATATTTTAGAAAAAGAAATAGTTTTAGAAAAACCTAAAGATATTTCTTTAGGTCATTTTGCAACACCTGTTGCATTCTCACTTGCAAAAGAGTTTAGAAAATCACCAATGGTAATAGCAGAAGAATTAGCTCAAAAATTTGCTGATTCTGATATATTTGAAAAGGTAGAAAGTGTAAAGGGATTTATTAACTTTACTCTTGCAAAATCATTTTTACAAAAAATGGTTGATGAAGCTTTAACTTTAGGATTAAATTATGCTAAAGGTGAAAATAAAAACGAAAAAATACTTTTAGAGTATGTGTCAGCAAACCCTACAGGTCCATTACATATTGGTCATGCTAGAGGTGCTATTGCTGGTGATACAATTGCAAGAGTTGGTAGACACTTAGGTTTTGATATTACAACTGAGTATTATATAAATGATGCTGGTGCTCAAATGGATTTACTAGGTTTATCAATTTCACTTGCTGCAAGAGAGTATTTATTAAATGAAACTGTTGAATATCCAGAGAATTACTATAGAGGTGATTACCTAATTGATATTGCTAAGCAAATTCAAGAAACTCATGGTAATGATATCTTCAACGATGAATCAAAATTCAAAGAAATGGCTTTATTTGGTAAAGATGAAGTTATGAAAATCATCATTAAAGATTTAGGTGATTTAGGTATTGAATTTGAAAATTTTGTTTCAGAAAAATCTTTATATTATGTTTGGGATGAAACTAAAAAGGTTTTAGAAAACAATAACTCTTTATATGAAAAAGAGGGAAAAGTTTATTTAAGATCTACTCAATTTGGTGATGATAGTGATAGAGTTGTTGTAAGAGACAACGGTATTCCTACTTATTTAGCAGGAGATATCATTTATCATAAAGATAAGTATGATAGAAAATATGACAAATATATAAATATTTGGGGTGCTGATCACCATGGATATATCACAAGAGTAAAATCAGCAATTGAATTTTTAGGAAATGATTCTTCAAAATTAGAAATTATTTTATCTCAAATGGTTCAATTATTAAAAGGTGGTGAGCCTTATAAAATGTCAAAAAGAGCAGGAAATGTGATTTTGATGTCTGATATTACTGAAGAAATTGGAAGTGATGCTTTAAGATTTGTTTTCTTAACAAAAAAGAGTGATACTCACTTAGACTTTGATGTTGAGAAGCTAAAAAATCAAGATTCTTCAAATCCAATATTTTATATTAATTATGCCCATGCTAGAATTAATCAAGTGTTTGAAAAATCTCAACACTCAATTGAAAACTTAGATAAAGTAAAATTTGAAAACATAAATCAAGATGGTTTAAATTTGGTATACGAATCTTTACTATTAGATGCCATTTTAGAAGACGCATTTGACAAAAGAGATATGCAAAAAATTACTGATTATTTATATAATTTAGCTAATAGTGTACATAGATTCTATAATGATCACCAAGTTATAGGAAGTGATACTGAAAGTGAAAACTTAAAAGCTTTAAGTATGGCTGCATTATCTATAAGAGTTGGTTTAAGCCTACTTGGTATAACTGCTAAGGAGAAAATGTAATGAAATGGTTAGTATTTATATTTATCGTAGTAATCGCTGTTGCAATTGGAACAGGATATATGGGGGGTGCTAAAGATGCCACTACAAATTACGGTAAGGTTATGACAGGAAGATAGATTTTCTATCTTCCTTTTTTTATATTTATTTTCTTTCTTCTAATTGCTCTAAGAATTCTTCAATAGAGTATTTTTCTCTATATTGCTCACTCATTAAGTGAATAAAAATATCACCTAAATCAATTACAGTCCAGTTATCATCTTCATCAATTCTTAAAAACTCTTCACCTTGTTCTTTTAAATCTTTTAAGTGATTTAATAATGAAGCACCATGTTTTGAGTTTAATGTTGTTGCAATTACAACATAATCAACTAGGTAATCTTTTTTTGTTAAATCAATAACTTCAATGTTTTCTGCTTTTTTGCTGTCTAGTATATCTTTTATATCTTCAAGTCTTTTATTACTCAATTTTACTTTCCTTATTTTAGTATCTCTTTTAAATCATTTTTAATTTCAGTTGGTATGTAACTATAATCAATCTTATTTCTTAATACCGTTGAACTGATATTAATATCAACATCTAGTGTTTTTAAGTCATCTGGAATATCATAACCACTTCTAGTGGCTACTACAAACTCTACTAAATTTGAAAGTTCATCAATTCCACTCCATAAAGGAAGTTGTTCATAATTATCTGCACCAATTATGAAGTAAATCTTTTGTGCTTTATATTGCTTTTTTAGATGCTTAACAGTATCAAGTGAATAAACACTCTTTTTTTGTTGAACTTCAAAATCACTTATGTCAACATTCTTGATATTTGAAAATACACTTAAAAGTAATTTATATCTTTTTTGTGGAGCAATATGGTAGTTACTTTTAAGTGGATTTACGAATGTAGGAACAACAATAAGCCTTGAAATATCAAGTTTAGTTAGAGCCTTTTTTACAATCTTTACATGGGCAGTATGAATAGGGTCAAAACTGCCACCAAATATCGCTATATTCAAGTGTTCACATACCTTCTAAATGTATTTAAATATTATTATAGCAATTTTTAGATAAAATATTAGGCTAAATAGAAAATAAAGGGAAAAAATGGCCGTTAAAGTTGCGATTAATGGATTAGGAAGAATAGGAAGATGTGTTGCTAGAATTATTGCTTCTAGAGATGATGTTGAATTAGTAGCTGCAAATGCTAGTGGTTCTGAAGAAATGATTCAATACAATTTAAAATATGACACAGTTCATGGACCTAAATTTGATGTTGAAGTTAAAGATGGATATATCAATATCGGAAATGATAGAGCTAAATTAATTGCTGAAAGAGATCCAGCTAAAATTAACTTTGCTGAATATGGAGCTGAAGTTGTTTATGAATGTACGGGTGCATTCTTAACTCAAGAATCAGTTCAAGCTTATATTGACAATGGAATTAAAAAAGTTGTTATGAGTGCTCCTGCTAAAGATGATACACCAACTTTTGTAATTGGTGCAAATGAAGAGACTTATGCAGGTCAAGCTATAGTTTCAAATGCTTCTTGTACAACAAATGGTTTAGCACCAGTTGCTAGAGTACTTGATGATGCTTTTGGAATTGAAAAAGGTTTAATGACTACAATTCACTCATACACAGCATCTCAACCAATTTTAGATGCGAAGCATAAAAAAGATCCAAGAAAAGGTAGAGCAGGTGCTACAAATTTAACTCCAGCTTCTACAGGTGCTGCTAAAGCTATTGGTAAAGTTATGCCTCATTTAAATGGAAAATTAAATGGTCAAGCAATTAGAGTTCCAACTCCAAATGTTTCAATGGTTGATTTAACAGTTACATTAAAAAAAGATACAA
This sequence comes from uncultured Campylobacteraceae bacterium, assembly GCA_937138295.1. Classification (GTDB taxonomy): domain Bacteria; phylum Campylobacterota; class Campylobacteria; order Campylobacterales; family Arcobacteraceae; genus JALRJW01. The sequence continues at coordinate 8,428 of CAKZOX010000105.1, read as the reverse complement.
CTTTAGAAGAAGTTACAGCTGCATTTAAAGAAGCTAGTGAAGGTAAACTAAAAGGTATTTTAGGTGTTGATGAAGAGTATAGAGTTAGTTCTGATTTTATTGGTGAATCATTATCAACAGTTGTTCCTTTAGATACTATTCAAGTTATTGAAGGAAATATGGTAAAAGTTTTATCATGGTATGACAATGAGTGGGGTTACTCAACAAGATTAGTGGACATGGGTGTTCACGTAGCAACTAAATAAGGGTTTTAATGAAGTTACAAGAAATAAAAAATATTGATATAGCTGGTAAAAGAGTATTTATAAGATGTGATTTTAACGTTCCTATGGATGAATATAATAACATCACTGATGATAGAAGAATTAGAAGTGCTTTAAATACTATTAGATACTGTATTGATAATGATTGTTCAATTATTTTAGCTTCACACTTTGGAAGACCAAAAAATGGGTTTGAAGAAAAATTTTCTTTAAAACCAGTTGCTAAAAGACTTCACACTCTTTTAAAACAACAGATTAAAATGGCTCCTAGCATTGTTTGTGATGAAACATTAGCTATGGCAAAAGAGTTAAAAGCTGGTGAAATTTTATTATTAGAGAATATGAGATTTGAAGCTGGTGAAACTAAAAATGATGAAGAATTAAGCGCAACATTAGCATCAATGGGTGATATTTATATTAATGATGCTTTTGGTGTATCTCATAGAGCACACGCATCTGTTGAGGGTATTGCAAAGCATTTTGATATTGAACATAAAGCAGCTGGTTTCTTACTTGCTAAAGAAATTAAGTTCTTCCATCATATTGTTCATAATCCTAAAAGACCATTTGTTTCAATTGTAGGTGGTTCAAAAGTTTCAGGTAAATTGGAAGCTTTACATAACTTAGTACCTAAAGTTGATAAAATCGTTATTGGTGGAGGAATGGCATTTACATTCTTAAAAGCACTTGGTCATGAAATTGGAAACTCTTTAGTTGAAGATGATTTAATTCCAGAAGCAATTAAAATTATGGAAGAAGCTAAGCAATTAGGTGTTAAATTCTATTTACCTGTAGATGTAGTTGCAGCTGAAGCATTTGATGCTGAAGCAATTGCAAAATTAGTACCAGTTCAAGAGATTCCAAAAGATTGGATGGGATTAGATATAGGACCTGCAAGTGCTTTATTATTTAGTCAAGTATTAGAAGATGCAAATACAATTTTATGGAATGGACCAATGGGTGTTTATGAAATGGATAAGTTTGCAAAAGGTTCAACAAAAATTTCTCACGCAGTTGCAAGTTCATATGCTACAACTGTAGTTGGTGGTGGTGATACAGCTGACTTAGTTAGAGTAACTGGTGATGAAGATGAAATGACATTTATTTCAACTGGTGGTGGAGCATCACTAGAATTAATTGAAGGTAAAGTTTTACCTGGAGTTAAAGCATTAGTAATTGCTGAATAGCACAAAAATCTAAAGGGGTATTATGGCAATTATTGCAAGTAACTTTAAAACAAACCATACAAGGAAATCAACTAAAGAGTTTATTGAAGCTGTAAATGGTTATTTAGAAGATAAAAAAATTGAAAATGAAGTATTAATTTTCCCAACTTCAAGTTCACTAGATGATTTTAATACAGTTTCTAATTTAACTATTGGGGCACAAAATGCTTATGCTGTTAAATCAGGCTCTTTTACTGGAGAAATTGGTACGCAACAACTTGATGAATTTAATATCAAGACAATTTTAATAGGACACAGTGAAAGAAGACATATTTTAGGTGAAACTCAAGAACAAATAGCTGTTAAGTATGAGTTTTACAAAGCTTTAGGATATAAAATTGTTTATTGTATTGGTGAGCCTTTAGAAGTAAAAGAACAAGGTTTACAAGCCACTTTAGAGTATGTTTATGAACAATTTGTAGGAATTGATACAAATTATGAAAATCTAATATTAGCATATGAGCCTGTATGGGCAATAGGAACAGGTGTAACAGCTACTAATGATGATATTAAAAATGTACACAATGCAATTAAAGAGAAAATTGATAAACCATTACTTTATGGTGGAAGTGTTAAAGTAGCAAATGTTGGTGAAATATGTGCAATACCAAATGTAGATGGTGCACTAATTGGAACTGCTTCATGGGTAAAAGAAGACTTTATCCAAATAATAGAAAATACAAAGGATTTATAAGATGGTAATGAAGGGTAAAAAAGGTGTAATTTTAGGTGTTGCAAATAATAAGTCTATTGCTTATGGAATTGCTAAAGCATGTGCTGCTCAAGGGGCACAAATTGCATTTACTTACTTAAATGATTCATTAAAGAAAAGAGTTGAACCAATTGCTGAAGAATTTGGTAGCGCTGATTTTGTATATCCATGTGATGTATCAAAACCTGAGGAAATCAAAGCTTTAAAAGAGTCTTTAGAAAAAGATTTAGGTCAAATTGACTTTATTGTTCATTCAATTGCATTTGCTCCAAAAGAGGGTCTTTCTGGAAGATTTATGGATATTACAAAAGATGCATTTGATATTGCTATGGATATTTCAGTTTATTCACTTATTGAAGTAGTAAGAGAATTAAAACCTCTATTAAGTGAAGAGTCTTCTGTATTAACTTTAAGTTATTATGGTGGGGTTAAATATATTCCAAATTATAACTTAATGGGTGTTGCAAAAGCAGCATTAGAAATGACAACAAAATACTTAGCTGAAGATTTAGGTAAAGATGGAATTAGAGTTAATGCTATTAGTGCAGGACCAATTAAAACTTTAGCAGCAGCTGGTATTGGTGACTTTAGATTTATGCTTAAATGGAATGAAGCTCATTCACCACTTAAAAAGAATGTAACAATTGATGAAGTTGGAAATTCAGGTATGTATTTATTATCTAATTTAAGTAGTGCTGTAACAGGAGAAATTCATTATGTAGATTGTGGTTACAATGTAATGGGTATGCCAGCGGTTGAATTTGATGAGAATGGAAGACCAGCGATTGCGTGGAACGGCACAGATAAATAGCTATAAAGCGTAAGCTTTTGGCGAATTTCTGCGTTGAAAAGAATATTTTATAAACTCACTTACTGCTTGTAAGCTCCTTTATAAGATTTTCTTTTCGCCTTGAACTTCACTCAAAATCTCACACTCTATAGCTATTTATTTCAGGTGTAAGTTAATATTTAAAATAAATTTATTTAGTAGATTTATTTTAAATATTTTATGACAAAGATTAAACGATATAGGATAAAAATGAACATTAATTTTAAAGAATTAGCAAATAAATATCAAACACCTTACTATGTGTATGATTTTGATCATATCACAAAACAATACAATGAATTAAAAGGTGCTTTCAAAGCTAGAAAATCATTAGTTGCTTATGCTGTTAAAGCAAATTCAAATTTAAGTGTTATTAAACACTTAGCAGATTTAGGTTCAGGTGCTGATTGTGTTAGTATTGGTGAAGTTAAAAGAGCTTTAAAAGTTGGAATTGCTCCATATAAGATTATTTTTTCTGGTGTTGGAAAAACTGATGATGAGATTAGACAAGCCTTACAATTAGATATTTTAATGATAAATGTTGAAAGTGATGCTGAGTTAAATAGAGTTGAAATTATAGCTAAAGAGTTAGAAAAAACAGCTAGAATTTCAATTAGAGTTAATCCAAATATTGACCCACAAACTCATCCATATATTTCAACAGGTCTTCATGAAAATAAATTTGGAGTTGATATTGATACAGCTAAAAGAATGTATATTCAATGTAAAAACTCTGAGAATTTAGACCCTGTTGGAATTCACTGTCATATTGGTTCTCAATTGACTCAATTAGATCCAATTGTTGAATCTATTTCTATAGTTGCTGATTTAGTTAGAAACTTAAAGGCTATCAATATTGAATTATCATTTATGGATATAGGTGGTGGACTTGGTATTGTTTATGATGATGAAAAACTAATTGATACTAACGAATATGCACAATCTATCTTAGATAAAATGTTTGGTTTAGATATTACAGTAGTATGTGAACCAGGAAGATTTTTAGTTGGAAATAGTGGAACTTTTGTAACAAAAGTTTTATATGAAAAAGTAAATGGTTCAAAAAGATTTGTTATTGTAGATGGTGCTATGAATGACTTAATTAGACCTGCTTTATATGATGCGTACCATAAAATCGAAGTACTAAATGACAACAAAGATTTAAGTGATTGTAACTTAGTTGGTCCTGTATGTGAAAGTGGTGACTTCTTTGCAAAGAATATTGAACTTCCAAAAACTGAACATAATGACTTAGTTGCTATTTATAGTGCTGGAGCATATTGTTTTACAATGGCTAGTAATTATAATACAAGAGGAAAAGTAGCTGAAATTGCTGTTGAAAATGGAAATGATAGACTTATTAGAAAAAGAGAAACTTTTGAAGATTTAGTTGCTTTAGAAGAAGAATATTTATAAGAAATTACAAAGGCATAATCAATGGCAAATAATGAAGATGGATTAATAGATTTAAGAAATCAACTTGATAATATAGATGACCAGCTTTTAACTCTTATAAATAATAGAATGAAAGTTGTTCACCAAGTTGGAGCTTTGAAAGCTAAAAGTGGTGGAGCAATTTATAGACCTGAAAGAGAAAAAGCTATTATAGATAGATTAGAAAATTTAAATAATCAAAATAATGGATTATTAAATAGAAGTGCTATTGAAGCTTTATTTTTAGAGATATTTGCTATTTCAAGAAATCTTGAATTACCAGAAAATATTGCATACTTAGGACCAGAGGGTAGTTTTACACATCAAGCTGCTGAAGCTAGATTTGGTGCTATGAGTGCATATTTACCCATACATTCTATAAAAGGTGTATTTAGAGAAGTTAGTTCTAAAAAAGCAAAATTTGGAGTTGTTCCTATTGAAAATTCTTCAAATGGAATAGTATCTGATACAATTAATTGTTTAAGTGAATACAACTTAAAAATTATTGCTGAAGTTGTTCTTGATATACATCATACATTATCGTCAAATTGTGATAAAGTAAAAGATATTAAAAAGATTTACTCAAAAGATATAGCCTTTGAGCAATGTAGTAAGTTTTTAGCTGATACAGGTCTTGATGAAGTGGAACATATTCCTGTTGAGTCTACAACAAAAGCTGCTAAATATGCAGTAAATGAACCAAATAGTGCAGCAATTTGTCCCCATGTTGGAGCAAAACTTCATAATTTACCTATACTATTTGAAAATATAGAAGATACAGACAATAACAAAACTAGATTTTTTATTGTAAGTGATTTTGAAAATGCTCAAAGTGGAAATGACAAAACATCAATTTTAGTTAAATTACCTGATAGACAAGGTGCATTAGTTGATTTCTTAAATGATTTTAATGATGCAGGAATAAATTTAACAAAAATCAAATCACATATTACAGGTGGAAATTCAATTTTCTTTATAGACTTTGATGGTCATAAAGATGATGAAAATGTAAAAAAAGTCCTACTAAAACACAGTGAAAGTGTTAAAGTATTAGGATCATATGTTAAAGAAATTAACGATATTTAATTAGGAAAAAAGAATGGAATTTAATAAAGTTTTAGAAAATGTAACTACTTATGAAGCTGGAAAGCCTATAGAACTTGTAGTAAGAGAGTATGGAGTTGATCCAAAAGATATCGTAAAATTGGCTTCAAATGAAAATCCATATGGAACAAGTCCAAAAGTTACAGCTAAAATTCAAGAGTTAGCAAAAAATATGTTCATCTATCCTGATGATTCAATGTATGAATTAAAAGAAGGCTTAGCAAATAAGTTTGATGTATTAAGTGATAATGTAATAATTGGTTCAGGAAGTGATCAAATCTTAGAATATTGTGTACATGCTAAATGTAATGAAAATTCAAAGATTTTAATGGCAAAAACAACATTTGCTATGTATGAAATTTATGGAAAACAAACTGGTTCAAAAATCATTAAAACTGAATCTGATACTCATAATTTAGAACAATTTAGTGCTTTATATAAAGAGCATGGTGCTGATGTAATATTTTTATGTTTACCAAACAATCCATTAGGTGAGTGTTTAGATAAAAAAGATGTATATGAGTTTTTAGAAACAATTGATAAAGAAACTTTAGTTGTTGTTGATGGAGCATATCAAGAGTATGCGTCTTATAAAGATGAAGCTAAAGCTATTAATCCAAAAGATTTAATTATATCTTTTCCTAATTGTATTTATTTAGGTACATTTTCTAAAGCTTATGCCTTAGGTGGTATGAGAGTTGGATTTGGTATTGCAAATAATGAGATTATTAAAAATCTTTATAAATTAAGAGCACCGTTTAATATTACAACATTATCTTTAGCTGCTGCAATTGAAGCATTAAATGATGAAGAGTTTGTTCAAGATTGTATTGCTAAAAACTTTGAAGAGATGACTAGATATGAAGAGTATGCAAAATCTAAAGGTTTTGATTATATTGATTCATATACAAACTTTATTACTTTAAAATTTGGTGAACTATATAACTCTAAAGCTGTTGCTCAAGAATTACTTCAAAGGGGAGTAATTGTTAGAGATTTAACAGGTTATGGTGTAAATGCTATTAGAGTAACAATAGGTTCAAATGAACAAAATACAAAAGTATTTAGTGTATTAGATGAGGTACTAGAAAAGTTAAAATAATATGGAAGAAAAAATTATAGACGTTAAAAATAAAACATTACCAGAATTAGAACAATTATCAGCTGATATTAGAGAAAGAATTATCGATGTTGTATCAAGAAAAGGTGGACACTTTTCATCAACATTAGGTGCAGTTGAATTAACTATTGGTATGCATAAAGTTTTTGATGCCTATAGTGATCCTTTCATTTTTGACGTTTCGCATCAGTGTTATCCCCACAAACTTTTAACAGGAAGATGGGAAAAGTTTGAAACTATTAGACAATTTGGTGGATTAAGTGGATTTACAAAGCCAAAAGAGAGTGACGCTGATTATTTTGTAGCAGGTCATAGTTCTACTTCTATTTCCTTGGCGGTGGGTGCTGCAAAAGCTATCCGTTTAAAGGAAGAAAGCAGGGTGCCAGTGGTTATGATTGGAGATGGCTCTATGACAGCTGGTATGGTATATGAAGCATTAAATGAACTTGGTGATTTAAAGTATCCAGTGGTTATCATTTTAAATGATAATGAAATGTCAATAGCTAAACCAATTGGAGCAATATCAAAATATCTATCTAAAATTTTAGCAGGTAAATATTATCAAGGTTTTAAAGCAAAAGTTGATAGATTTATTAAAAAGAATATGCCTGAAGGTACAACTTATATTGCTAAAAGAATGGAAGAAGCATTAAAACTTATAACTCCTGGAATATTGTTTGAAGAAATGGGTATTGATTATATCGGTCCTATTGATGGGCATGATTTAGAAGAAGTAATTGATACACTTCAAATAGCAAAAGATATGAATAAACCTGTAATAGTTCATGCAAGAACAGTAAAAGGTAAAGGTTACAAAATAGCTGAAGGTCAGCACGAACATTGGCATGGTGTAGGTCCTTTTAATATTGAAGATGGTGCTTTTGTAAAAAAAGAAGCTCCAAAAGCTGCAACTGCTGTATTTGCTGATAGTCTAATTGATTTAGCAACTAAAAATGATAATGTAGTTGGTGTAACTGCTGCAATGCCAAGTGGAACAGGTATAAATAAGTTAATAGATAAATTCCCTGAAAGATTTTGGGATGTTGCAATTGCTGAACAGCATGCAGTAACTTCTATGGCTGCTATGGCAAAAGAAGGTTTCAAACCATTTATTACTATATATTCTACTTTTTTACAAAGAGGATATGACCAAATAATACATGATGTATGTTTATTAGGAATGCCTGTGGTGTTTGCTATTGATAGAGCAGGTATTGTTGGAAATGATGGAGAAACGCACCAAGGTACATTTGATATTTCTTATTTAAGATTCTTACCTAATATGATTGTATTTGCTCCAAGGGATAATGAAACATTAGATTTAGCATTAAAGTTCTCATACACTTTAGATAAACCTTGTGCACTTAGATATCCAAGGGGTGCATTTACACCAACACCATTTGAAGCTATCCCTTATGAATTAGGGAAAGCTCAATTATTAAAAGAGGGTACATCAAAAAAACTACTTATTGGTTATGGTGCTGGAGTTGGTAGAGCTTATTTAACAGAACAACTTCATGAAGAAGACATAGCTATATTAGATTTAAGATTTGTAAAACCTTTAGATGTTGATACATTAAAAGAGTTATCTTTAAAATATGATGACTGGTATGTATTTAGTGATTCTCAAAAACAAGGTGGAGTTGGTAGTGCTATTTTAGAATTTTTAAATGAAGAAAAAATATGTGTATCATTAACTTCATTTGAATACGATGATAGTTTTATATTCCATGGGGATAC
>CAKZOX010000104.1 GCA_937138295.1 uncultured Campylobacteraceae bacterium | reverse complement strand
ACAAATAGGAAAAGCAAAGGAAATTGCAGAACTATTAAATATTCAATTAACTAGAAAAAATAAAAATATACTTGAAAATTCTAAAGAAAATCCAATAATGGCAGGTGTTCCTGCTATATCATTTGAAAAACATTTAGCAAGAATTATTGCTGAACAAAAATACACAATAGTAGTTGTTAGACAAAAAGGTGTTCCACCTAAGGTTGTTAGATATCTTGATAATGTAATTAGTCCTGGTACAAATTTTGATTTTGTTGTTGATCAAGATGAAAATAATGTTACTTCACTTGTAGTTGAACAAATAAAAGGAATTTATTTAGTTGGATATAGTGCAATTGATGTAACAACAGGTAAGTGTTATTATAATGAAGTTCATGGAACTAGCGAAGATAAGTTTTATGCTTTAGATGAAGTGTTTAATTATATGAATATGCATAAAACAAATGAGATAGTTGTAACATTTACCGATAATAACATAGACCAAAAAGAAGTAATTGATTATTTAGAATTAAAACTAAAAACATTTCATATAGGTTCCTTTAGACCTAAGATAAATTACCAAAATGAATTATTTAAAAATGTATTTAATATCCAATCTCTTTTAACTCCAATAGAGCATCTTGATATGGAAAGATCAATTTTATCTTGTGAGAGCTTAGCTATATTAATTGATTTTGTTATTGGGCATGATTCAAGTATTATTCAAAAACTTTCATTACCTGTAAAACTTGATGTTAGTAAATATATATATTTAGGTAATAATGCTTTAGAGCAATTAAATATTATTGAGACTACTCATAATCCAAGTTTAATAAAGCTTTTAAATAATACTTCAACAGCTATGGGAAAAAGGCTTTTAAAAGAAAGATTAACTCATCCTGTAAAAGATACTAAAGAACTTCTAAGAAGATATGGTTTATCAAAAGAGCTTTTTGATTATCATGCTCCTATTGAAAATGAGTTGGCTAATATTTATGATATTGAAAGACTTACAAGAAGAATAAAACTTTCTAGACTTCACCCTTTTGAATTAAACTATTTGTATGATTCATTACTTAGTATAAAAGAAGTAGTTACTTTTATGGAAAATTATAAATTTATGACTCCTCCTTGTAGTAGTGCTGATTTAACAATGTTTATAAACTCTATTGATGAAACTTTTGATTTAAGTATATGTGGAAAATATATGCTAAAAGATGTAGATTCAAATATGGTTTGTGATGGAATTAATACAAAAATTGATGAATTAAATGGTGAAAATGAAGTGCTATATTCAAAACTAGAAGTTCTTAGAAAACATATTTTGAGTTTTTTAAAATCTAGTGATGATAATTTTGTAAATATCAATAGATTAGATAAAGAGGGCTTTTTTATAAGTTTGACTAAAAATAGATTTAATCTAATAAAAGAAGAGTTGTTAAACTCTCACTTAATAGTTGATGATGATTTACATTTATTTAAAGATTTTAACATCAAAGTTCAAACAACTTCAGTGAAGATTTTTTGTAAATTAACTGAAGATATTAGTGATAAATATGTTCATAATTTAAGAAAAATTATAGAATTGAATAAACATGTATTTAAAGAAAAACTAAGTGAGTTTGAAAAGAAATTTGCTACTTTACTTGAAGAGTTAGTTCAGTTTATTGCAGAGATTGATTTAACAGTATCAAATATAAAAACAGCGAAAAAATACAACTATACTTGTCCAAAAATTGTCAAAGCAAATGATGATGAAAACTTCCTAGAACTTATTGATTTAAGACATCCTATAATTGAAGCAAATGAAGATCAAGGGATATATGTACCTAATGATATTATTTTAGGTCAATTAGCTTATGCTTCTAAAGAACAAAAAGATAATGTAATAATCAAACATTCAAACCCAATAAGTGTAAAAGATAATAAAATGCACGGAGTTTTACTTTATGGTATTAACTCATCAGGTAAATCTTCACTTATGAAATCAATTGGAATTGCTGTGATTTTGGCTCAAGCAGGATTTTATGTACCAGCTAAATCGATGAGGTTTTCAATTTTTGATGCTGTTTATACTAGAATTAGTGGAGCTGATAATATTGCTAAAGGTTTATCATCTTTTGCAGTTGAAATGCTAGAATTAAAAAATATATTTAATAGAGCTACAAAAAAATCACTTGTATTAGGTGATGAAATTTCACATAGTACTGAAACAATGAGTGGACTTAGTATAGTTGCAAGTGCAATTTTAAAATTAGCAAAATTACAATCAATATTTGTGTTTGCAACTCATCTACATCAATTGCCTGAAATAAAAGAGATAGAAGAACTTAAAAATATAATCTCTTTACATTTATCTGTAATGTATAAAGATGATGAAGATAAACTTATTTTTGATAGAAAATTAGCCCATGGAAGTGGTTCTTCAATGTATGGTCTTGAATATGCAAGGTCACTTCATATGGATAAAGAGTTTTTGCAAGTTGCTAATGATATTAGAAAAAGAATCACAGATGATTATGATAAAATAGAAAGATTAACTCAAAGAAAAACATCTAAATATAATAAAAATGTATTTGCATCTTCTTGTGTAATTTGTGGAAGACCATGTGATGATGTTCATCATATTAAAGAACAAGCAAGGGCAAATAAAGATGGCTTTATCGAACATATAAATGCAAATCATAAATATAATCTAATTCCACTTTGTAAAGAACACCATAAAATGGTACATAATGGAACAATAAATGTTAACGGTTTTGTGGCTACTTCAAATGGTTTAGAGCTTCATTATACAGACGCAAGTGAGAATAATTAGAATATAAAATAAAAAAGACAAGATAAAATTATCTTGTCTTTTTTAGTGTTCGCGTAAATTACTAGTTTTAAAAGAATAAATACTTACTAAAACTTATAAGTATACTTAGCAGAGATAACATTGTTAGAATAATCACTACCCTTTCCTTGATAGTTGTAAGAAAAGTTAATATTACTTAAATCAGTAACTTGATTTTCATAAGCAATTCCTACATCATATGACCATCTTCCATTGTCTATTCCATCTGTATCAAATGTAACTCCACTAGCCCCTTGATAAGATGAAGTAACAGTTGTAGTTCTATCATGTAAATCATAATCTACATTTACATTTCCTATAATCTTAGAACTGTCATCTAACTTGTAGTGTGCCATTGTTCCAAGTCCAACTAATAACTCAGTTGTTGAGAATTTTTGTACATCAAGATTTAAAGCACCAGCTCCTGTTTCACTGTATGATGGATTAGAAAAATGTCTATATGTAGAACTTATCATTGGTTGTAATAGTAAATCTTCATTTACTCTATAATCTCTTAAAACTTTTAAATCAATACTTGCAGTTTTTGAAGTATAATCAGATGTAGCTGTGTCACTTGTAAGTGATACAAATCTAGAAGAATCATTCTTTTGTAAAGAATAACCTAACTGGTACATAAACTTAGTTTTATTATCTATAATAGAATTAGAACCATAAGCTACAAGTGAGAATACATCTAAATCAGAACTTTGTTGAACATTGTTAACTTCAACATTTGCATTTGTATAAAAAAATCCTAAACCAAATGTTTGATTTTCTTCATACTCACCATCAACTCCAAAAGCTAAACCATAAGTATTAATATCAAATCCATTGATACCATCTTTGTCATTTTGAGAACCAATAGAACCAAAAGGTTTAAACCAAACATTTTTTTCAATAAACATCTCATCACCAGAGTTTAGACCAGCTCCAAGATTTATATTTTGTCTTTGAGTAACAATATTTGAAATACCTTGTGCTATATTATTTGAAGCACTTACAGATGAAGTTGCTGTTTGTGGTGTTGTTTCTTCAACTTTTTGGGCTACTTCTTGGTCTGTACCTAAAGCATTTAATGCATTAAATACTGTAGTCATTTGTGTATACGTACCTGCATCTTGAATTTCTTGAAGTTTTTTAGCTGATTTTTTAGTATTTGATTCTGCACCACCAAGTACTGCTGAATCATAGATTGTTTTATCAATAGTCTCTTTTAAATCAATTGTATTTCCATCTTTAACATATGTAAAAGCTAAAAGTGCAGAGTTATCAGTAATATTTAAAGTACCATTAATAGTTAAACTATTTGTTGCACTAACTACATCATTCAAGGTAATCCCATCAATAGAACTAATATTTGTCGATGCGGCTAAAACATTTACATTGATTGTACTTCCATCATTAAATGTTGCATCTGTTGTTGAAAGTTGTGAGTGAGTTGTAGTTGTTCCATCTGTTTGGAGACCAATTTCTAGTATTCCAGTATTTACACCATCGGGTGTGTTTATAAAAGTTGTTACAGAGGCACTATTCGTACTTGTAGCATTATGTGGTAAAGAAATTTTCCCTTTATTGGTTAATGTTCCTGATGTATCTAGATTTCCATTTAATATACCAGTATTATTATTTGTAACTGTTTTATTAAATTTTGTTTGAATTGAATAGGCTTTATAGTCATATTCTCCTTCATATTTTGCTGTACTTTTACTATTATTTGTTATACTTCCTAT
>CAKZOX010000103.1 GCA_937138295.1 uncultured Campylobacteraceae bacterium | reverse complement strand
ACTTGTTGAGCAGCTTTTAATACTCTTTCATCTTCAGTTTCTGGTAAAACAATATTTCTTAATTGTTGTTTTGCTTTTTCTTTAATGTTTTCAATTAAACCCATATGCAATTTCCTTTTTAATTTGACTTTTAAAGTGAAGATTGTATAGAAAAATAGTAGCAATTAAATAGCGTAGACTTTTCTAAAATCTTATGTAATACATATTTTATATAATATTACAAAAAAAGTACAATATAAAATTCAAAAATCTTTAAAATGCACATAATGTGTATTTTCGTAATAAAAATCGACTTTTATTCACTTCTTTTATTTGTAATTTTTTTAATATATTGTACAATTTTTGTGCAATATATACTACTTTAGTTTAACTTTTTTATTGTTTTTTAGTTTTAAAAACATCATAGATGTCATTAGTGCATCATTATATGCATCATGTTTACCCATGTATGGAATATTTAAGTCATTCATTATTGAGTCAAATCTTAAATCTATGTTTCCTTGAGGTATTAATTCATTTTTATAATCATGATATATAGCACTTACTTCATAGGTTTTATTGGGTAAATATATTCCAATTTTAGGTTTAATATATTTATTAATCATAGCTATATCAAATTCTAAAAAATATCCAACAAGTTTTTTATTTCCTATAAACTCTAAAAAATCTTCAATCACATTATCAATATCATCGGCATTCTCTAAATCACAGGTTCTTATATGATGTATTTTTATTGATTCTGCTTGTAGTTTAGTTTTAGGTTTAATAAATCGAACAAATTTTTTTGAAGATACTATTGTGTTGTTTTTTATAAGAACTGCACCAATAGATACAATATCATCTTCTTTTGGATTTAATCCTGTTGTTTCACAGTCAAAACAAATATATTCATCTTCATTATTTTCTTCAAAAAGATATTCATACTTTTCATCTAAAAGTGATTTTTTATTGAAATAGTTTTTTAATGATCTAAACATAATTTAACTTGAACCTATTTTCTAATTTTTTCTTTAATTTATTCACAATTTTAAATGCATCTTTTAGCAAATCTTTTTGCATTGTGTCTAATTTATCAGGATTTATAAAGTTGTCTATATTTTCATGAGCATTAAGTTTTTCAATATTAGATTTTAATCTAAGATTATTTAAGTAATTAAAAGCAACTGTTAATTCTTGTGCTAGTTCATCATCAAAAATATTTAGTTCTTTTAATCTTTTTATTCTCTTTAGAGTTGATGTATTATAGATATTGTGTTTTAAAGCCCAAGTTCTTATACTGTGAACTATAATAAAAATACCACCTCTTTTAATATCAATTTGATTTCTATGATTTTTTTCATCTGAATCAAATACAAAGCCATCAAAAAATCCTAAAGGTACATCAAAACTTGAAACTACTCTCGCAAAATTTGAAATAAATGTTTCATTATCAGCAATATTTGCAAATAAATATTTTTTTAAATCTGTAACTAAATCATACTTTTTATTTGTACTTGATGCATCTAAAAAAATTGCTGTATTCATTAGGTTTTCTTCATTAGGTTCATTTATCCAAGAAAATATAAGTTCTTTAAAGTCCTTTTGTTTTCTGCACCAATAAGGATTTGAAATCATAATATTACCTTCACATCTAGGGAAACCAAAATCTATTAGTGTATTAGTAAAGTTAGTTGTAAATTCTTGTAGTTTTTTTTCATCAATATCAAAATCATCTTTTATAATTAAAGCATTATCTTGATCTGTTTTTAGAACTTGTTCTCCTCTTCCTTCACTTCCCATCACAATTAAACTAGAGTTTTCATATAATTCTTTTGGAGCTAACATTTTATATAATCTATCTATAAGTTTTTTATTTAATGAATTCACTAACTTTGAAATAAATTCAATTTTTACACCTTTGGCATTTAGAGATTTTATAATTTTTATAAAGTTAAGTGATGCAACTTTTAAATCCTCAACTGTTCGCGCTTGAACAATTTCATTGGATACAGCAAAAGTGTTAGTCGCAAAAAATGAAGATAATGATATTTGATCTAATATACCAATTATATTTTTCTCATTGTCTTTGACAACAACTCTTTTTACTCCATGTTTTGCCATTTGTAATTGGGCATTAAATAAAAAATCATTTTCATTAATACAAACTACACCTTTTGTAGCAATTTTGATTAATTTATCATCAAAATCCATTTTATTTAAAATAACTTTTTCTCTAAAATCAGAATCTGTAACTATGTAGTACTGTTTATTTCTATCTTTTATTAAAACATTTGGTATTTTATTTTCATGTAGGATTGTAACTGCTTCATAAATAGTTTTTTCTTCATCTAAAATTATAGCTTTATGAATTTTTGCATCTTTAACTTTTGCAATCATGATATTTGCCATATCTTTATTTTTTTCATAGGCAATATGATTATTTAGTTTTTGAGATATTGTTTGAAAAAAGTAACTTTCTAAATTTGAATTTTGATGAAGGATTTTTAGGAAAATCTTTTTAGGCAGTGTATAACAAATTGTTTCTTCATGGCTAACAAAATCATTTTTACAATAGTTTTCAATCAATGATATTGGTTCAAAAAATTCATTTTTAGAATAAACTGATAAAACTTCATCATTGTTTTTTTCTTGAACTAAACCTTTTAATATAAAAAATAAATGACTAGGTTTGTCTTTATGTTTTTGAATAATTGTATCTTTTTCAAAATACATAATATCCATATTTTCTGAAAAAATGTCAAGTTGTGAACGTGTTAGATATTCAAAAGGATGAATAGAAGATAAATAAGCTTTTTGTTCGT
Source organism: uncultured Campylobacteraceae bacterium (assembly GCA_937138295.1). GTDB lineage: Bacteria > Campylobacterota > Campylobacteria > Campylobacterales > Arcobacteraceae > JALRJW01. The sequence continues at coordinate 9,601 of CAKZOX010000103.1, read as the reverse complement.
GAATACTCATAGTAAGCTCCATTTTGTTAATATATTTTAATAGTTTTAAAACAACTAAAATATATCAACCACGTAAGAAATAAATTCTTACGTGATAAGAAAAATACTAGTGGTCAACTGCTCCAGCTGCACCAATACCAGTATTTGCTCTTACGTTTTGAGCTCTAAACATCTCTTTTTCATCTTTACCTCTTTGAGAGTTATCAGTTTTAGAGAAGAACCAAATTGCTAAGAACGCAATAGTTACTGAGAATAAAGCAGGGTGTTTATATGGGAATAATGCTTCAGCATTTCCTAAAATTTGTACCCAAACAATTGGTCCAATAATTACAAGAGTAACCGCTGTAATTAAACCAATAAATCCACCAATAAATGCACCTCTTGTTGTTAATCCTCTCCAGTAAATAGATAAGAATAAAATTGGGAAGTTTGCAGATGCTGCAATACCAAATGCTAATCCAACCATATAAGCAATGTTTTGAGATTCAAAAGCAATACCTAAAGTTACACCAACAATACCAACAATAACAACAGTGATTTTTGAAATCTTAACAATTTTTTCATCACTTGCATTAGGATTGATTACATTTGCATAAATATCATGAGAAATAGCAGATGCTCCTGCTAATGTTAACCCAGATACAACTGCTAAAATAGTAGCAAATGCAACAGCTGAAATAAATCCTAAGAATGCATTTCCACCTAACATATGTGATAAGTGAATTGAAGCCATGTTATTTCCACCAAATAATTTACCATCTATGAAGTATTGAGCTCCATCTGCTGAGTTTAAGAATGCAATTGCACCAAAACCAACAATAGTAATAATAATCCAGAAGTAACCAATAAATCCAGTTGCATAAACAACAGACTTTCTAGCTTCTTTAGCATTTCCAACTGTGAAGAATCTCATAAGAACGTGTGGTAAACCAGCTGTTCCTAACATTAATGCTAAACCTAAAGAAATAGCAGAAATAGGATCTGAAATAAATCCACCTGGTGCTAAAATAGAATCAGCAGCAGCATGATTAGCAGCAGCATTAGCAAATAGACCTTCAAAACTAAAGTCAAAACTATATAAAACCATTACAGCCATAAATGATACACCCGTTAATAGTAAACAAGCTTTAATAATTTGAACCCAAGTTGTAGCTAACATTCCACCAAATGTTACGTAAATAATCATCATAACACCAACTAAAATAACAGCAAACTCATATTCCATACCAAATAAAACTTGAATTAATTTACCAGCTCCAACCATTTGTGCAATTAGGTATAAAACAACAACTGATAATGAACCAAATGCAGCTAATGTTCTAATTTCTTTTTGACCAAGTCTATATGCAGCGATATCAGCAAATGTAAATTTACCTAAGTTTCTTAATTTTTCAGCCATAAAGAATAAAATAATTGGCCAACCAACTAAGAAAGAAACTGCATAGATAACTCCATCATAACCTTTTAAGTAAATAAGTCCTGATACTCCAAGGAATGCAGCAGCTGACATATAATCTCCAGCAATAGCTAAACCATTTTGGAATCCTGAAATTCCTCCACCAGCTGTATAAAAGTCAGATGCTGACTTTGTTTTTTGAGCTGCCCAATAAGTAATACCTAATGTTCCTAAGATGAAAACTAAGAACATAATAATAGCAGGAACATTTAAGTCTCTTTTAACTGCTTCAAAATTAGCATCACCTGCAGCGAATGCTGCAATGGCAAATAATGCAATTAAACTAAATATTTTTAACATTACATCATATCCTTTACATCATCTTTAATTTCATTAGTTAAGTCTTCAAATTCACCATTAGCTCTTTTTACGTAGATAATTGTTGTAATGAAACTTAAAATTAAAATTCCCAATGCAATAGGAAATGCAACAGTAATTACACTCTCTCCAATTTTTGTAGCTAATATTTCTTTATTAAACGCAATTGTTAAAATATACGCATAAAAAATTACAAGTACAAAAATACCAAGTTTAATTCCAAAACCGTTTCTTTTAGAAACTAATTCTTTGTATTTAGGATTTGCCTCAATCCTATCTACTAATTCCTTATTCATGTGTGTGTCCTTTCTATATCATAAGGTTAGTTGATTAGATATTTTCAAAGCTATTTATAAGCTACTAAGTAGCAAAAAAGTAGCGAAATGAAAATTGCGAAGATGATTATACATTTTTTTCCTACTAAAAAGCTTAGAAAAAGCATAAATAGTTTAATAAGTTAATAAAATGTTAATAATTATAAATAATATAAAATAATATTTATTTTTTAATATTAATTATATTATTTAAGTTTAATTTTAGTTAGTATAAAAAGTAGTTTTTGCGGGAGTTAAATCTCTAAGTTTTAAAAACATCATTGCTGTCATAATTGCGTCATTTAATGCATCATGTTTACCAAGAACTGGTATATCAAGTTCTTTCATTATAGTATCAAATTTTAAATCAATGAATTCATATTCACTAGTTTTCTTTCTCGTTTTATAATACATTGAAGAGACTTCAATACTTTCATTTGGTAAGTCTATACCAATATATTTTTTTGTGTATTTTGAGATAATAGCTATGTCAAATTTAATATAATAACCAACAATTGGCTTATTACCAATAAACTCTAAAAGCTCAAAAATTGCCACTTTTGGTCTTACTGCATTTTCTAAATCTATAGGTCTAATTCTATGGATTTTAATAGATTCAGCATCAATTTTTTTAGATGGTTTAACAAAGACATTAAATCTTTTTCTCATTACAATTCTATTGTCTTTTATGTGTACAGCACCTATAGAAAGTATTTCATCTTTTCTTGGATTTAATCCTGTTGTTTCACAGTCTAAACATACATATTCGCCTTTTACAGGCTCCTCAAAAAGATATTCATATTTCTTATCTTTTAGTTTGCTTTTTTTCCATTTTGTATATAGATTTTTAAACATTACATTATCTTGTCAATTTTAAATTCATTGCTTATAAATTTTTTAAAGTCATTTACAATTTTAAAAGAGTCTTTTAATAAATCTCTTTCAATTTTTCCTAAAGAGTGTGTATCAATTTCATTATCAATCTTTCCACCTTCTCTTATATTTTCAAGTTGAGACTTAAGTCTTAAAGTATTTACAACATCAAAGGCTTCAAGTAGTTCATCTGCTCTATCTTTTGTTAATACTTTTCTATCTACTAAAATTTTTATTCTTTTTACAGTTGTAGTTTCTCTAATTTTTTCTTTTAAAGATAAGCTTCTAATACCTTGAACTATAGGGAATACTGTAGTTTTTTTAATATCTATATAGTGAACTTTTGTCATAAAGTTTGCAACAGTATTAGGAGTGTCAAATGTTAAAGTTGCTTTTGCAAAATATGCCATAAAAATATCTTTATCATGTAGTTTTTCAAATAAATCATCTTTTAAACTAATTAATAATTCTTTATCTCCCGCAACTGCAAATGAATCAAAGAAAATAGCTAAGTTCATATAGTCTTGCATTTCAGGAGTTTGAATCCATCTAGCTGATTCTTTTTTAAAATCACTTACAGTTTTACACCAATAAGGATTTGAAACCATAATATTACCATCACAAGGAGGATAACCAAAATCAATTAAGTGGGCTGTGATTTTCTCCATATACGGTCTATATTGTTCTACATCAACTCCATCTCTTACTACTAAAGCATTGTCTTGGTCAGTTTTAATGATTTGTTCATTTCTACCTTCACTACCCATTACAATAAAACATGCATCATTTGATAACTCTTTTGGAACAACTAAGCTATATAGTTTTTTATAAACTTTAGTATTTAATTGTCCTATTAAGTTTGAAATATGATTTACTTTTACACCTTTTGCATGTAAAGAATTAATTATATTAATAAGATTAGTACTTGCTTTTTTTAGATCTTCAATAGATTTTGCTTTTCTAATTTTAGAGTCAACTACATAAGTGTGGTTTGCAAAGTGTGAAAGTACATCTATTTGTTCAAGGTTACCAATCATTTCTCCATTTGAATTAACTACACCAACTCTTTTGATATTCTTTTTAATAAGAACTGTTAGAGCCTCAAATAAATAATCATCTTCAGAAACAGTCATCAATGGAAATTTAGCGATTTCACCTACTTTTATATCCAATGATTTACCAGCTAATAAAACTTCTATTTTAAGAAGAGAATCTGTAATAATTCCATATACATCATCTTTTTTTACAATAATAGTTGATGTATTATTGTTCATTGACCCTTTAATGGCTTCAAGTAATGGAGTATCTTGTTCTACGATATATGGTTCATGAATTAATGTATCTGAAACCTTTGCAATCATAAATGATGATAATTCAGACGTATACTCTTTATCTTTTAAAGTTTTGATTTTATGAACTAAGTCATCTAAGAAAAAATCTTTAAATTTTTTATTTGACTCTATTAAGTTTAAAAATGCTTTTTTTTCTAATTCGTAACATATTAAATCCTCATGAACTTTAAATGTATGTTTAGTCTCACCATATATTAAAGAGTTTGAATCAAATGAATCTTCATTGTGGTAATCAAGTAATACTTGATCATCTTTATATTCATAAACACTACCTTTGATGATAATGAAAAAATGTTCTGAAAGTTTTTCTGGACTAATTAAAACTGAATCTTTAGGGTAGTAAGCTAAATCTAAGTGATTTATACACATTTCCATTTCATCTTGAGTTAATGCTTCAAATGGGTGTATGTTGGAAAGGAAAGCCTCCTGGTCTTGTAAACTCATATTTGTTACTCTCCTTATTAAATCTTTTTTATATTAATTAATATTAACATAAAAAAAATCTAATCAAAATAAAAAAACATACCCAAGAGGGTATGTTTTAGTTAGATTAATGATCTACAGCAGCACCAACATTATTTGGTAATCTGATAGATTCAACTAAGTCTTGAATTTCTTGTGGTGGCGGAGGAGTTGCTCTAGAAACAACAAACGCTACAACAAAGTGGATAATTGTACCAACCGTACCAAATGACGCTGGAGCAATTCCTAAGAAGTAGTTTTTATCAACTGCACCTGGTCCCCAGATAAAGTAGATAGCATAACCTACAGTGATAATTAAACCAGTTAAAATACCAGCAATAGCACCTTCTTTATTCATTCTCTTATCGAATACACCTAAGATAATTGTTGGGAAGAATGCAGCAGCAGCAATACCGAATGCTAATGCAACAACTTGTGCAACGAAACCTGGAGGGTTAATTCCTAAGTAACCAGCGATACAAATCGCAACGATAGCAGAGATTCTAGCCCATACTAATTCTGATTTCTCATTTAATGTAGATTTACCAGTTTCTCTATCTTTAAAGATAACTTGTCCCATTAAATCGTGAGAAATAGCAGAAGCAATTACAAGTAATAAACCAGCAGCAGTAGATAATGCAGCAGCAAGTCCACCAGCAGCGATAAATGCGATTACCCAGTTAGGTAAGTTTGCAATTTCTGGGTTTGCTAATACCATGATATCTCTATCAACGTATAACTCATTAGCAATTCCGTTACCTTTAGCTAATTCTTTAGCGTCTGCAGCACCTTTACCGTTTGTAGTAACTCTGTGTCCATCAGCAGCTCTGTTTTCACCATCAAATTGAGGTTTACCATTTCCTTCAAAAGCTTTACCAGTAGCATATTGAATTTTACCATCACCGTTTCTATCAGTCCAAGCAATTAATCCACCTTGCTCCCATGTTTTAAACCATGCACCATTATTTACAGTTCCATCTAAGTGTTTAGCTTCACCGTTAACAAATGCTTGATACTCAACATTTTGTAAGTTTTTGATTAAGTTAACTCTTGAGAATGCTGCAACAGATGAAATAGTAGTATACATAATAGCAATGAATACTAATGCCCAACCAGCAGAAATTCTTGCATCTTGTACAGTTGGAACTGTAAAGAATCTAACGATAACGTGAGGTAAACCAGCTGTACCTAACATTAAAGCAGTAGTTAATAAGAACATGTTTGTAATGTTACCTGGATCAGTATATGCTGAGAAACCTAAGTCAGTAACAGCTTGATCAAGTGCATGTAACAGATATGTTCCTTCAGGAATTACAGAAACTCCAGAATCAAATGCAAATGTAGTTTGACCGAAAATACCTAATTGTGGTAAGAACGTATCAGTAACTTGTAATGATAAGAAGATTGCAGGAATCATGTATGCAAAAATCATAACAACATATTGTGCAACTTGTGTATAAGTAATACCTTTCATTCCACCAAGTACTGAGTAGAAGAATACAACACCCATACCAATTAATACACCAGTATTAACATCAACTTGTAAGAATCTTGAGAATACGATACCAACACCTCTCATTTGTCCAGCAACATATGTGAACGAAACGAAGATAACTGAAATAACTGCAACTAATCTAGCTGTGTCAGAATAATATCTATCACCAACGAAATCAGGTACTGTAAATTTACCAAACTTTCTTAAGTAAGGAGCTAATAACATAGCTAGTAGAACGTATCCACCAGTCCATCCCATTAAGTAAGCACCACCAAAAGAACCTGTAAAAGAAATGATACCAGCAAGTGAAATAAATGATGCAGCTGACATCCAGTCTGCAGCAGTTGCCATACCATTAGCTACTGGGTGAACTCCACCACCAGCAACATAGAAATCTTTAGTAGATCCAGCTTTTGCCCATAAAGCAATACCAATGTAAATTGCGAATGAAATACCTACGAATAGGTAAATTAATGATTGTAATTCCATACTTCTAACTCCTACTCGTGAACGCCGTATTTTTCGTCAATTGATGCCATAGCTTTAACGTAAACGAAAATTAATGCTACGAACACATAAATTGCACCTTGTTGTGCAAACCAAAATCCTAACTTAACTCCACTAATTTCAATAGCGTTAAGTTCATTAATGAATAAAATTCCACACCCGAAAGAAACAATGAACCAAACAACTAATAGTTTGATAATCATTGAGATATTTTCTTTCCAGTATGCTTGTGCTTTTTCTGGACTCATTATGTTCTCCTTTTGAATTTTTACGATTTAGTGTGTCTAAACTGTAAAGTAACATTGTAAGTATAAATATAGTAAATAGCAAAAAGGTAGCAATTAAAACAATTTAGTGAGAAATTTTGAAATTTGTGTAAAAATTATGTAAAAGTTACAGTAAAAGCACCTAAATAAGGTACTTTTATTTTGAGTAGTGTCTGTCTATTTTGTAACCCAGACCTCTAATATTCTTAATAAAATCCTCTTTTAAAGATTTTTTTAGTCTAGAAATTTCAGCTCTAATTGTAGGATTATCAATATCTTCTCCATTCCAGATATCCATTCTAAATGTTTCGAAGTCTACAATCATATTTATGTTTAATGCTAGAACATGAATTATTTCTAACTGTTTTTTTGTTAAATTTTGTGGTTCTGAATTAAAATAAAGTGTTTTTTTCTCTTTTGAGTAAGAGTAATTTTCAGAAAATTTAACATGTGATGTATTTGATTGGTCTTTTTTTAGTATTTGATTGATTTTTATACCAAGCTCTTCTAAATGAAAAGGTTTTTTTAAATATTCTCTACAACCTAAATCATATGCTTTTGTAATATCTTCTATATCTATTAAAGCTGATATATAAATAGTTGGTATGTAAATTTTGTTACTATTTAAATTTTCTAGTATTTCAAAACCATCTACATTTGGTACATTTATATCTAATATTAGTAGGTCAAAACTTTGATTCACATTGTTTATAACTTCCTGTCCATCTGTAAAACTCTCAACCATATGTCCAATATCTCTTAAATATTCAGATATTGCATTATTTAACATTAACTCATCTTCAAGCAGTAATATTTTCATTTATTTTAAACCTATAACTAAATTTTGTTTCCATATCGTTTGATATAAGACTTATTGTAACGAAGTTTTTATCACAAATCTCTTTTACAATTTTAAGTCCTAAACCAAATCCACCTCTTGCGTTGTTTTCCCTGTAAAAATCATTGAATATTTTATCAGTATCTTCAATTTTCTTAGAATTTGTTGTTACACTAAATTCAACTTCATCATCATTTAAATAAAATAGTTTTACAAAAATAGGTGATTTTGCATTAGAATATTTAATTGCATTTGATAGATTATTATCAATTATTCTTTGAAGCTCTGTTTGATTGAACTTAATATAGATGTCATCATCTATATTTGAAACAAAGTATAAAGAGTTTGAAATAGCAATTTCATCAAAAAAATCAATTCTTTGTTTTAAAGTATCTGAAAAATCTAAATAACTTTTTTCATATACAACTCGATCTTTTTTTATTAAATATGATAAATCATCATAAATGTATTGAATGATTTTTGCACCAGATTCAATATTTGTAATATATTTATTATTAGGTACGTGTCTTTTTAAAAGATCTATATTCGTTCTTATGATTGCTAAAGGAGTATTTACTTCATGAACAGAATTTTTAATAAATGATTTTTGAGAAGCTATTAGGTCTTGTAACTCTTCTGTTTTTTCATCTACTTTGTATTCTAGATTTTTATTTAAATCCTCAAGCATGTTTGTTTTTAGTTTAATATTTGTCATAGCATCATTTGCATAATTTGCGATTACTTTAAACTCACCAAACATTAATCTATTTTGATTCATAGGTTTTGCATCTTCTTGAGATTCTTTAAAGTATTTCCCGATTTCTTTTACATCTTTTACAATTAATATGGTTGCATTTTTATAAATGAAAATTGAATATAAAATTAACATAATAGTTAAAGTTGTAATTTGTAGAGTATAGTTTGAAATTTTTTGATTATATTCTTTTGTTTTTTCTTGAACAATTTGGTCTATTTCATCTAAATAAACACCTTTTCCAATTGTCCAGTTCCATTTATCATATGATTGGGCATAAGATACTTTCTTAGCTAAATCTTGTATTTCTGGTTTATACCAAATATATTCAACATATCCACCATTATATTTTTTTGATTCTTCAATTAAATCTTTTATAACGGCTGTACCTTCTCTATCCCTAATATTGAATAAATTTGAGCCTTCTTTTTTATTATCAATAGGATAATGAATAAGGTTTCCATCAAAATCATAAATAAAGACATAATCATTTTCATTTAATTTATTTTTTAATGAATCAATAAAGTTTTTAACTTCTTCTTGAATTGCTTCTTTTGTTTTTTTATTTCTATTATCTTTTTCATAGTGACTAATGAAATTTATAATTGTACTAATATCACTTTTTAAAATATCTTTTTTATTTTCAAGATATTCTTCTTTTAGTGAAGATATTTTTTCTTGAAATTCATCATGAGCATTGTCAATAAGTATGAATGTAAAAAAAGATATTAGTACAATGATAAACAGAATACTATAAACAATTAAGTGGTAAAGACTTTTAGATTTGAGCATCTAATTCCTTTGGAAAAAATAAGTAGCATTATAATAGCAAAATTAGTAATAAGAAATAATAAAAGGAAATTTGATTGATTGTGTATATAAAAAAGTATGGCGCGGCTGACGAGACTCGAACTCGCGACCTCCTGCGTGACAGGCAGGCATTCTAACCAACTAAACTACAGCCGC